>JAFRFA010000173.1:0-15136 GCA_017434585.1 Mogibacterium sp.
AGGAGGCAAGACATGGCTCTTACAAAAGAAGACATAATAAAACTGCTCGAAGACAAAAAGATCAGTTACGAGATAGCGGAGCACAAGCCGGTCTACACGATCGATGAGATGCTCGAGTGCGGGCTCCCTCATCCGGAGCAGATCGCGAAGAATCTTTTCATCAGGGACGACAAGAAGCGCAAATACTATCTGATCACATGCCTTGAGGACAAGAAGATCAACCTCAAGGAGTTCAGAAAAGAGCACGACACCCGTCCGCTGACCTTCGCTTCCGAAGACGACCTCATGGCAAGGATGGGTCTTACGAGGGGCGCGGTCACGCCTTTCGGCATACTGAACAACGAAGAAAAAGACGTGGTGGTCTTCATCGACAAGGACTACGAGAACAAACTCATGGGAATACATCCCTGCGACAATACTGCGACTGTATACGTGAACTGCCGCGATGTCGCGAAGCTCATAAATGATCACGGCAACGAACTGCATTTCGTGAAGATGTAGCAAAAGATAACGGGAAAGGAGATGAGAGTATTGGAATACAAGGTAAAACTGACAGACGAACAGAAAGCGATACTTGACGGTTCCAGAGGCGAAACGCTCGCGAAGGTGATGGAATCGCTGGTCAGATACGGCGAGCTCTTCGGAGCGACCGAGATGGTGCCTATCAGCAGCAAGTACAACCACCTCGTTACTTCCTTCGGCCTCAAGGCACTCGGACCTGTCTATGAGCTCATGGACAAGCTGCTCGAAGCAGGGGCTTTTTCGGGACAGAAATTCACGGTGGATCCAAAGCCGCTCGATCCGAATGTGCCGACAAACATCGCTCAGGACGTGGTGTTCAAACTCTTCATGTACAGCAGACAGAAGGATTACGAAAAACAGCTCGCTGATCTGGGCCTTCTTTCGGACAACGCCTTCACCTGCACCTGCTACATGGATGAGGTGGGCAACAAGCCGGGCTTTGGCGAAGTGCTGAGCTGGTCGGAATCATCGGCCGTCGTGTACGCGAATTCCGTGCTCGGCGCAAGGTGCAACCGCAACTCAGGCATCATCGACCTGATGGGCTCGGTCATAGGATATGTGCCTAAGTTCGGACTGCTTACGGACGAGGGCCGCAAGGCGGACTGGATTGTCGAGATAAAGACTTCGAAGAAACCGGAAGCCCAGCTGCTCGGATCTGCCATAGGAATGAAGGTCATGGAGGACGTTCCGTACATCACCGGCCTCGACAAGTGGCTCGGGAACGAGCTCGACGACGAGGCGTGCACTTACCTCAAGGACTTCGGGGCTGCCACAGCATCGAACGGAGCCGTGGGGCTGTACCACGTCGACGGCCTGACTCCTGAGGCGAAGAAACTGGGAAAGAAACTCATAAAGAAAGACGCGAAGACTTACGTGATAGACGATGCTGAGCTCGAGAGGGTATACAGGGAGTACCCTGTTATCTGGAAGGATCCGGAAGCGCAGCCTAAGCTCTGCTTCATGGGATGTCCGCACATGAGCCTGCAGCAGCTCAAGGACTGGACGGACAAGGTCGAAGAAGGCCTCGCGAAGAGCGGAGCCGGCAAAGTGTCCGTGCCGACGGTCTTCACGGCCGCGCCTGATGTGCTCGAAGCTTTCGAAAAAACGCCGTACGCCGAAAGGCTCAAGGCGACGGGAGTCATCACATCGTATATCTGCCCGCTGATGTACATGAACAATCCTCTCAGCGAGAAGATGCCGGTGATCACATCGAGCAACAAGCTCAGGACATACACATCCGCGCGCTACTATACTGACGATGAGATACTCGAGCAGATAACGCGCAACAGGAAAGGAGGCAAATAGATGAAGACTTTCCAGGGAAGGGTAGTCGTACCCGGAAGAGTAAGCGCTGAGGCGCTCGTGTCCCACGGCGGTCTCAATACTCTGGCCTCGTTCCAGAAGGCGCTGCAGTTCGGAGACAAAAAGGCGACGTGCGGAGACCAGAACAATCCGGATCTTTACGGCAAGCAGATGGCTGGCAAGGCGCTGTGCCTGCCTCAGACCATAGGCTCGACAACGGGCGGACTCGTTCTGTACTGCGCGACATCGATGGGCAGACAGCCTGCATGCATGCTGTTCTCGAATCCTATCGATTCGCTGGCTGCAGCCGGCGCTGTACTGGCTGATGTATGGCTCGAAAACAACAAGATGCCGGTAGTCGATTCGCTCGGCGATGAGTTCCTCGACTACGTGAAGGACGGCATGAACATCATCATCCAGGATGGAGGCAAAGTCATGGTGTCCGATCCGTTCTGATAAGGCGCTGACAGAGCATTATCCAAAAAACGCTAAAAAGCATGCAAAGGCTGGCTTTGTGCCCGCCTTTGCTTCTTTTTGTGGTACAATATTTATGTATGGCTAAAATCATTTATGTGGACGGGCTCGAGGTCATTCTGACCAGAAAGCGCGTCAGAAATATGAACATGCGAATAAAGGAGCCGGACGGCAGCGTAAGCATCAGCGCGCCCTACATGACACCCGAAAGCGAAGTGATACGCTTCGTCAGGAGCAAGCGCAGCTGGATAGACAAAAACAGGGCCGTCATACTCGAAAGGGCGGCGGCATATCCCGAGCCCGGGACAAGGGCCGAAAAGGAGGCCAGACGAAGAGATCTCAAGAGAAGGATAGCGGAGAGGCTGCCTTATATCGAAGAGGTCACCGGCCTTCGATGCAGCGGCTGGACCGTAAGGGACATGAAGAGCCGCTGGGGCAGCTGCAACACCTCGACGAAACACATCAACCTGAGCCTCATGCTGGCTCTGCGATCGGATGCCGAACTCGATTATGTGATACTCCACGAACTGGTGCATACCGTCGTGCCTGATCACGGCAAAAACTTTTATGCCATGATGGACAGGTACATGCCGGGCTGGAAAACGATAAGGAAAGAACTGAGGACAAAATAAAAATGCACACACAGCAGCTGATAATAGATCTTGCAACGATGCTGACCACCGCCGCCGTGGTCACGATATTATTCAGAAAGCTCAGGATCCCGGCGATCCTGGGATACATTCTCGCGGGATTCATAATCGGGCCGCACTTCCCGTTCTTCATGGACGTGTCATCGGCCGATTCGATAGAGATGTGGAGCGAGATCGGGGTGATCATAATACTGTTCCACATAGGTCTTGAATTCGATTTCAACAAGCTCACCGAAGTAGGAAGCACGGCCATAGTATCCGCCGCGGTCAAGATGGCGGGCGTCATGGCTGTCGGCTACGCCTTCGGCATACTGGCGGGAATGACAAGGATGGACGCGCTCTTCCTCGGCGCCATGCTGTCCATTAGTTCGACTGTAGTCATACAGAAATGCTTCAGCGAGCTCGGACTGGAGAAGGAGAAATACGCGGGGCTGGTGATGGGCTCGCTTGTCATGGAGGACGTGATCGCGGTATTCATGATGGTCGTGCTCACCGCTGTGTCCAAAGGCGGTTCGGGCGGAGGCGTCTCGCCGGCTCAGATGGCTCTCATGCTCACTTACCTCGTGCTGTGGCTCATAATGGGCATATTCCTGCTGCCGACATTCCTCGACAGGACGATGGAATTCATGAACGACGAGACCCTGACGCTTCTCAGCATCGGCATATGCTTCCTGATGGCGCTTTTCGCAAAGTGGCTCGGCTTCTCGATGGAGCTCGGAGCTTTCATAGCCGGATCGCTGTTCGCAGGAACGAGGCACTCGCACAACGTCGAAAGAGTGACCGCCGGCATAAAGGACATGTTCGGCGCTGTATTCTTCCTCTCCGTCGGAATGATGGTGGATCCGGCGATCATCGCACAGCGCTGGACCTCGATAGTACCTATAGCCATCATAGCCGTGGTAGCCAAGCTGATATTCGCCACCATAGGAATGATGCTTTCCGGCCAGGACATAGAGACGTCGATGAAGGGCGGAGTTTCGCTGGCGCCTATAGGAGAATTCTCGTTCATAATCGCGGGACTGGGAATATCCCTGGGAGTGATGGACGAATATCTCTATCCTGTCATAGTGGCGTCGTCGATACTCACGATAATCGCCACGCCTGTCCTCATAAAACAGGCGGACAGGATCATACCGAAACTGACTGCGAAGCTGCCTGAGAAGCTCAGGAACAGGATAGACAACTATACATCCGATGATCAGGCAAACGAGGAGACCAGCTCGGAGTGGAAGGCCGTGATAAAGGAATTCTTTATCAAGATCGCAGTGTACGGCAGCATAATGCTGGTGACGACTATCCTGTGCGTCAGGCATGTGCAGCCGTTCCTCGCGAAAACGGTAGGCGAGATGCCTTCGAAGATCGGGGTCACTATATTCCTGTATCTCGTGATAGCGTTTTTCTCGGTCCCGCTCATGGGCAAAAAGAGCGCTGAGTTCACTGAACTGTGGATGGACAGGCTGTCCAACAGGCCGCCTCTTGTGGTGATGACCGCGATCAAGATCGTTATCCTCGAGGTGATCGCCATAATACCGCTGCTGAAGTTCTTCAACATAGGCAATATCATCATCATGTTCCTGCTGCCGCTCAGCATAATCCTGATAAGCAGATCGGATTTCATCTCCACATACTACCTGCAGCTCGAAACGAGGTTCTTCGCGAATCTCAACCAGAAGACCATGGAGGAGCGGGGAGAGAGAGACACCGGGCTCTGGCTCGATGAGGACTACCATGTGTTCATCTGGACGATACCGGCGGATTCTTCATGCGCGGGCAGGACCATGATAGACCTCGCCTGGGGGAAGAACAATAATGTATATGTGATCAAACTCGAAAAGGGCGAACGGATCATGCCGATGCCTGCCGCGAGGACGGTGCTGCAGTCCGGCGACGTCCTTCACATGATCGGCGAGGAGAGATACTGCAGGGCGTTCATGAAAGTGATGGGTATCAGGGACATGCCGGAGCTGCAGACGCTGAGGGAATATCTTGAGGCGGGTTATCAGGAGAATGAAAACGCTCTCGAGTGTCTTGCCATCAAGGTCAGCGGGACCGAGCCATACGTCGGGAAGCCGATCAAGAAGAGCGGGATAAGCCAGCACGGACGCTGCATGATACTCGGTCTCGAAAGGGACGGCTATGCGACGCGCATGCCTGACTCCAACATGATGATAGAAAAGGGCGACATACTCTGGATCGTCGGCGTCGACAGCAACCTCAGGAACGTCGTTGCCCATTCGTTCGGCAAAGCCGGAACACACAAAGAGGAAAATAAATGAACTGGGATATCATCAGCAGATTCATACTTCCTCCGCTCATAGGAGCGGTGATAGGGTACTTCACCAACATGATCGCGGTGAAGATGCTCTTCTTTCCGCATGAGGCGAAATACATATTCGGCCACCGCATCCCCTTGACGCCGGGAGCCATACCGAAGGGAAAGGCGAGGCTCGCAAAGTCGGCCGGAGAGATAGTCCAGAACGAGCTCTTTACCAAAGAGGACATCTCGGGCAAGCTGCTTACCGAAGAGGTCGAAAAACCGATCATAGACCGGGTCATGTCGATACTCGACGAAAACATAAAGGATACGGGGGCGGTGATGCTGGGAAGCAGCGAAAAGTTCGACTCTTTCGAGAAAAGTCTCGTCGACCTGCTCACTCTGAAGATAAAGGATGCCATAAAGAGGATGGATATCCCGCAGACGATCAAGCAGGAGGGCACTGTCATGCTGAAGGACCAGGTCATGGAATCCACACTGCTTTCACTGGTCGTATCGGACAGGCTGATAGAGAGGATAATGAACCGCGTGGCTCTGAGCATGGATGAATTCATCGAGGCAAAGGGCGCGGAGATGATACACGGCATAACCGCATCGAGGATACACGACCTCGGCGAAAGGACGCCTCTTTATGTTCTGGAACTGGCGGGTTACGACAGGGACACGGTTAGAGAAAAGATCACCATCGCATACAGGGAGTCCGTAGTCAATGCTGTCAATTCGGCGCTGAGGCGCATCAATGTCGCCCAGGTCGTAGAGGACAAGATCAATTCGATGTCGGTCGGAGAGCTCGAGAAGGGCGTCATGCAGGTCATGAAGACCGAGCTCAACATGATAGTCAATCTCGGCGCCCTCATTGGGCTGGTGATCGGCAGCATTAATATATTCATTTAATGGAAAACTACGTAATTTTCGAACATGTCAGGAAAGTCTATCATGCGGGCGAAGTCGACATCGAGGCTCTCGCGGACGCCAGTTTTACTGTGGCAAAAGGCGAGCTAGCCGTGGTCGTCGGCGAATCCGGAGCTGGCAAGACGACTCTTCTGAACATACTCGGCGGCATGGATACCCTCACGGACGGAAGGGTGATGCTTGACGGAAGAGAGATAAGCAGCCTCAGCCGGCGCGGGCTCACCGATTACCGCCGTTTCGAGATCGGCTTCGTGTTCCAGTTCTATAATCTGGTGCAGAACCTGACGGCTCTCGAGAACGTGTCGCTCGCAACGCAGATATGCCCGGATCCTCTCGATCCGGCAGAGACGTTGAAGGCTGTGGGCCTGGAGAACAGGATGAACAACTTCCCGGGCCAGCTTTCCGGGGGAGAGCAGCAGAGGGTGGCTATAGCACGCGCGCTTGCCAAGAACCCGAAGCTCCTTCTTTGCGATGAGCCTACAGGCGCCCTCGACTACAATACGGGCAAAGCCATACTGCAGCTGCTGCAGGATCAGGCCAGAAGATCCGGAACTACGGTGGTCATAATCACTCACAACAGAGCCATCACTCCGATGGCCGACAGGGTCATAAGGGTAAGAAGCGGAAGAGTGACCGAAGTGGTCAGAAACAGCGCTCCGGTGCCGGTCAGCAGGATAGAATGGTAAAGTCCACATTAAGGGAAATCAGGACCTCACTCACAAGATATCTCGCGATTTTTGCGATCGTGGCTCTTGGGGTGGGGTTTTTCAGCGGCCTGAAGATCTGCAGGGACTGCATGGTAAAGACAGCTTCGGATTATCTGAACGATAAGCATTACTACGACTACCAGATAAATTCTTCGTACGGGATAGATGACGGGAGCATAAAAATAGCGGAGGGATGGGACGGAGTCACCGCGGCAGAGGGCTCGATCAGAAGGGACGTCCTCGTGGAGACCGGAAGCGGCGACCAGAAAGCGCTCAGAGCCATATCCATGCCGGAAAACATAAACGAGCTCGATCTCGTTAAAGGCAGGTTCCCTCGGAACAGCAGCGAGTGTTTGATAGACGCTAACAACATGACCGGATCCGGCTTCAGCATCGGTGATGTCATCACCGTAGCTGATGACAACGACGAAGACAGGCTGAAGGATTTCAGGGTCCGCGAATTCACTGTCGTGGGCAGCGTGAACACCCCGATCTATATGGATTACCAGCGCGGATCCACCGATGTAGGAAACGGCAGCCTCAGCGCGTTCTTCTTCATCGGGAAGGACGCCTTCGACACCGACTATTACACCGACATGTACGTAAAGATCGGGAAGACGGGTGAATACTTCAGAAGCGATGTCGAGGATGCCATCTCCGATGTCCTCGAAGAGAACAAGGCAAGCGCCGAAGAGCTTTCCGAGACCGTGACGGCCGCAAGGCGCGAAGAGCTGCAGAACGAGGCGCTCGAGGAGCTCGACGAAAAGACTAAGGAGTATGAGGACGGGGTCGCTGAATACGAAGAGAACAAAGCGATGGCTGAGTCCGAATTCGCCAAAGCCGAAAACGAGATAGCGAACGGCCAGCAGCTGATCGACAGCAACCTCGCGAAGGCGGAGGGAGGAAGGCTTGAGGCCCTGGATGCAATAAAGGGACTCAACGCAAGGATGGCCGAGGTCAACGGGGCGATCGAAAGGCTGAATGCCGAAAAACAGAAGGCTGGAGCCGGCCTTGCGCAGGCCGGTGAGATCGCTGTGCAGCTTGTTCAGGCAAAGGCCGGGGTAGAAGAACAGACTGCAAAGCTCAGGCAGATGTCCGAAGAGGTCTCCGTTCAGATCGCGAAGCTCGAAGAACAGATAAGCCTTATCGGGGAGCAGATCGCCGGTATCGAGACGCAGATCGGAGAACTCGGTGCGCAGATATCGGTGCTCAGGGAGCAGATAGCCGAACTCCGGCGCGAAGAGGAAGCCGAAGAGGATCCCGTTCGCAAGGAGGAGCTCAGAAAGCAGATCGCGGCACTCGAAGAAGAGACCGCCGGCCTCGAAAAACAGATCGAAGAGCTTGCGGCTCAGAAGGCAGGACTCGAGGCTCAGCTGACGGAACTTAAGGGAATGGCGGAGCAGGCAGCCGCTCAGAAGGCGGAACTCGAAAAGCAGATAGAGATGCTCGGGGAACAGGCTGCTGTGCTTGACGAGCAGATCCGCGGAGTCGATGCAGAGATACAGAAGATAAAAGAAGGCATAGCTGTCATAGACATGAACCTTGCCGCGGCAGAGAACGGGAAGTCTCAGATCGAAGGAGGTCTGGTACAGGCGGACAAGGGCCTGAAGCAGGCGGAGGACGGCATAGCGAGGCTTGCCGAAGAGCAGGAAAAGCTGGATGCCGGCAGGGCGGAACTCGCCAGCCAGAGACAGGAGGCGGAAGCCAGGTTCCGCGAAGCGGCTCAGCAGCTTGAGGAAGTAAGCGAAGTCCTGAAAGAAGCCCGGCAGAAGATAGACGATATGGCAGAGGGCGAATCATACGCCGTGCCCGCGACGAAGAACATGGGCTATTCGTCGTTCAACAGCAACTCTGACATCGTCAGCAGGATAGCTGTGGTCTTCCCGGTGTTCTTCTTCCTTATCGCGGCTCTCGTGTGCATGACAACGATGACGCGCATGATAGACGAGCAGAGGAGCCAGGTCGGAGTGCTCAAGGCTCTAGGCTACAGCGATATGGCTATAGCGGGCAAGTACCTGTTCTACTCCGGAAGCGCGGCGTTCCTGGGCGCGGTCGTAGGTTTCTTTGCCGGCTGCAGGATCTTCCCGGTGGTCATATGGAAGGCGTACGGCATGATGTACGGCTTTTCGGATGATGTCGCATATGTGATAGACGTGAAGCTTGGACTCCTTTCACTCGCGGCTGCCCTGATCTGCTCGATGGGAGCGACCTGGGCGGCGATATCCGCTGACTTCAAAGTGGCCCCGGCTGAACTGATAAGACCGAAGAATCCTCCTGCAGGCAGGCGCATACTGATGGAGTACATCACGCCTCTGTGGAACAGGATATCCTTCCTCTATAAGGTGTCCATCAGGAACATCTTCAGGGACAGAAAGCGCTTCCTTATGATGGTGATCGGCATCAGCGGCTGCACGGCGCTTCTTATCGCCGGAGCCGGCATCGGCACCACGGTGTCAAAGATCGCCGACAACCAGTTCGAAGAGATCTCCAAGTACGATTACACGGTGATGTTCAGCAGGGACATGGACGCTGATGCGCAGAAGGACTTCGAAAAGACCCTTTCGGAAACAGGAGAGCCTGCCGAAGTCATGTTCATGCACCAGGGAGAGGTGAGCATAGAAACAGGCGCGGACGACGCGGATGTGACCTGCATAGCCGCTCCGGCCGGGGACTTCGGACGCTTCGTAGACCTTCACAGCGGCGATGAGCCGATAGCCTTCCCGGCCGAAGGAGAGGTCGTGATAGTCAAGAGGCTCATGCGCGACTACGGTATACAGGCGGGCGACGAGATAGTGATAAAGGACGGATGGAAGAAGATGAAGGTCAGGGTGTCCGCCGTCGCAGATAACTACATAAACGACATGATATACATGAGCCCTGAGACCTACGAGCAGGGATTCGGCGAAAAGGCCGGGATAAAGGCAGCCTATGTGAAGCTGGGCGAGGGCGCGGACGAAGACGCGGTCAGGGCTTCAGCGACAGCTGCGGCAGGCAGCGATGATGTGGCTGCGGTCCAGCTCTCGCAGGATGTCCGCGACAATGTGAACAACATGATGAAGAGCCTCGATGCGGTGACGATAGTGATAATCCTTTCGGCGGCGCTGCTGGCCTTCATAGTGATATATAATCTGACTAACATAAACATCACGGAAAGGACGCGCGAGATAGCGACCATCAAGGTGCTCGGATTCAGGCCGCTTGAAGTGAGCACGTACGTGTTCAGGGAGAACCTGTTCATGACGGCGGTCGCGGTCATAGTGGGCGTGCCTCTGGGACGGATGCTGCTCAACTTCGCGATAGACAACATAGTCGTAAAGATGCTCTGCTTCGAGACGAAGGTGAGCGGGGGAGATATCGCCGAGGCGGTAATTCTTACTTTCGTATTCGCCATACTCGTGGGCCTGGCGATGCAGAAGAGGCTCAGGGACGTCTCCATGACTGAATCGCTCAAGTCGGTCGAATAAAAAAACATCTTGTAGCAGTGCACCGCCGGGTCTATAATGCTGTTATTGTGCCGGAAGAATCGGATGGTCCCGGCGGGACCGGGACGGCACTGGGTTTTCTGAAAAGGAGATTTATACAATGAGGATAATAATTCTCGGTGCGGGCAAGCTGGGACTGCGCCTGGTCGAAGCCCTTCTGGACGGCGACTACGACGTTACGCTTGTCGACAACAATGAAGAGAAGCTCAGCCGCCTGGCTCAGCAGTACGATGTGATGACCGTGACGGGCGACGCCAAGACGGTCGAGACGCTGCGCGAGGTGGGAGTGGACGAAGCCGACTTCCTTCTGAGCAGCACGACCTCCGACGACACCAATATCCTGGCGGCGTCCTTCGCGAAGGCTCTCGGATGCAAGTACGTTGCGGCCAGGGTAAGGGACCCGGAGCACATGAACCAGCTCGAGTTCATACGCGAACACTGCAACATAGACATGATAATCAACCCGGATCTTCTGATAACCGGCGAGATCTACAGGTACCTGATAGACAAGTACACTCTTTCGAACGGCATATTCACCTTCGACAAGATATCGCTGATAGAGTTCGAGGCGTCAAAGATGCCTGAGGCAGTAAACAAAAACCTCATCGAATTCCGTTCGCTGCAGCCTGACTTCCTGGTCATAGGCATTGCCAGAAACGGCAAGGTCATCATACCTCACGGCTATGACGTCATCGATGAGAAGGATCTGCTTTACGTTATCGGAGAGAAAGAGGACGTATCCAGGCTCAGCAAGAGGGTGCATTCGAAATTCCGCCATTCCGACGCGCGAAAGGTCATGATCATCGGAGGCGGCAAGACAGGTTTCTATCTGGCGAAGCGCCTGTCCGAATATGGCTCGAAGGTCAAGCTGGTAGAGCAGGACCGCCAGCGCTGCCACTACCTGACAAACAAGCTCAGGAACGTCATGGTGCTCAACGGGGACGGCGCCAATATCCGTCTGCTCGAAGACGAGGATCTCGACAATATGGATGCTTTCGTGACATGCACGGGCTACGACGAGGAGAACCTCCTGCTCGCCCTGACGGCCAAGAACCACGGCATCGAGGACGTCATCTCAAAGGTGAGCCACGAGAGCTATAAGGAACTCATCTCGAAGCTCGGCATAGACATAGTGCTGAACCCGCTCGACATCTCGGCCAGCACCATACTCAGGGTAATACGCGGATCGAAGAGGGTGCTCTCGTCCGTCCTGCTGCAGGGACAGGCCGAGATCATGGAGATATACGCTTCGGACAGGATGAGCATGCTCAACATACCGCTGAAGCAGCTCGAGCTGCCTGACCACATAATCATCGCCGCCATAAGGCGCGGCAGCGAGACTATTATCCCTGACGGCAACACGACAATAAAGGACGGCGACAAAGTCATTATCGTGTGCCTGGTCTCGAATATAGGATATGTCGAAAAACTGACGCGTCCGACGATGAGACTCACTATCAAGAAATAAAAAAGATGAAGCGGCTTGTAAATTTCTATGCATTGTTTCTGAATCTGATGGGAGCCTTCCTTGCGCTCCCGCTTGCGACTGCTCTGATATACGGTGAGAGATCATCGGTCAGAGCTTTTGCTCTTGTGATGATCGCGTGCTTCATCACGGGAGGAGTGATGCGCCTCATCAACAGGGAAGATCTCAGCAACATGGAGATGAAGCCGCGCGAGACTTTTTTCATCGTAGCGACGACGTGGATCATCGCTTCGGTCATTGGCTGCATCCCGTACATGCTCACCGGCTCGATAACGAAATTCTACGATGCGTTTTTCGAGACGTGCTCGGGCTTCACGACCACGGGAGCTACGGTCATAGACGATGTCGAGGTCCTGCCGCGGGCGGTGCTTCTGTGGAGGTCGCTGACCCAGTGGCTCGGCGGCATGGGCATCATCGTTCTCTTCGTCGCTCTTCTGCCGCGTTTCGGCATCAAGGCCAGGAACATCGCGAGCGCCGAGACTCCGGGCCCGACAGTTACGAAGCTCACATCGAGGTTCACCGGCACCGCGCAGATGCTCTACGTCGCGTATATCATACTGACAGCGGCGCTGGCACTGCTGCTCATGGGCGGGAACCTCAGCTTCTACGACTCTGTGAACCACGCTCTGACGACTATGGCAACGGGAGGGTTCTCGACATACGGCGACAGCATAGCCCACTTCGACAGCGACTACGTCATTTGGGTCATCACCGTATTCATGTTCCTCGCCGGAACGAACTTCGAACTCTTCTTCGTGTGCGCCGCCGGCCACCCGCTGCGCGCTCTCAAAAACGAGGAGTTCAGGGCATACGTAAAGATCATTGCGGTATCCGTGATCGCGGTCACGGCATCGCTGATGATGAAGGGCGGATACAAGAGCCTGTACACGGCGCTCAGGGAATCAGCCTTCCAGGTGATCACGATAATGACGACGACCGGTTATGCCACGAGCGACTTCGACCTGTGGCCGGCGTTCTGCAAGATGATCCTGGTGATCCTGATGTTCATCGGAGGATCGAGCTCGTCGACGGCCGGAGGGATAAAGGTCGTCAGGGTGCTGGTGCTCCTGAAGATGATCAAGAAAGAGATAAACATCAAGCTGCACGGTAATATAGTGAACGACATATCGATCGGAGAGCAGAAGATTTACTCGGCGACGCTGACACACATAACCGCGTTCGTTACCCTCTATCTTTTCACACTGATGGCGGGGACCTTCCTGATCTCGATCACGGGCTGCGGCGATCTTGTTACGAATTTCACCGCCGTGCTCTCGTGCATAAGCAACGTGGGCCCGGGTTTCGGAGGAGTAGGGCCGGTGTGCACATACAGTTTTTATGACGGCTTCAGCACATACGTGCTGTCGCTGGTGATGGTTGCCGGAAGGCTCGAGCTCAGCACATTCTTCATACTCTTTTCGAGATTCTTCTGGGATCCGAACAGGGTATAGACTGACTGCCTCTGGATGGGAGAATGGTTTTTTACTGAATGAACAGGAACAGGAAATTCATCCTGAATATCATTTCCGACGCGCTGCTGGTATTCGGCGTCAGCATGCTGCCGTCTCTTGCCGTGGCCGTGATCCGCGGGGAGGATGCCGTAACGGGAGTGATCGGCTCCGCCGCTGTGCTGTTCGCGGCTGCCGGCCTTGCGGGAAGGAAGCTGTCGGGAAAGCTCGACGCCCAGGTAAGACCGAGGATATGGTACATGACCACTTTCTTCACATGGCTGCTCCTGATAAGCCTGACGGTCCCGGTCTTCTACTTCAGCATACCGGGCTATTCGCTGACAGACGCGATGCTCGAATCCTCGGCAAGCTGGACGACGACCGGCATCGGCATATACGACACGGCAGCCCTGCCATGGTCTCTGCAGCTTCTGAGATCGACATGCAACTGGCTCGGAGGCGTGGGCATAATACTGACAGTACTTTCCCTCGTTCCGACCAGGCAGTTCCTGGGCTACGGCCTTGTTTCGACCGAGTTCCCGGGACCGTCGTTCATGAAGAGCGACAACCATTTCAGAAAGGGATACAGAAAAGTCGTCCTGATATACATACTGCTGACGATGATGCAGTTCATCATGCTGATCCTGGCGGGCATGCCTGAATTCACGTCGCTTCTCACGGCGCTGTCAAATACGAGCACGTCCGGGCTCAGACATATAGGAAACGGGGTAGTCACCGGCCTGTCCGCACCGCTCAAGGCTGTGATCACTCTGTTCGCATTCCTCGGATCGGTGAACTGCATGCTCTTCCTTCTGATAATGGACAAAAGGATCAGAGAGATCAGAGACAACAGCGAGATCAGGGTCTATGTGACCAGACTGCTTTCAGCCGCAGTCATCATCACGGGACTCACCGCGGCCGGGGACTCTGAAAAGGGACTCCTCAGAACTTTCGGCCGTGTCCTGATGCAGGTGATCTCGGTCATGTCCACTTCTGGTTACGTGATCACGGACGTTTCGCACTGGCCGGAGGCGTGCATAATCCTGCTGCTTATCATGAATTTCGCGGGCGCCTGCGCTCTGTCGACGGGAGGCGGCATCAAGACCGCGCGTACCATCATCGCGTTAAAGACGGTGTCCTACGGTATATACAGACACATCCATCCGAACAGCGTGAGGACGCTCACATTCAGCAAAAATCCGATGAAGAGCGATCAGGTCATGAGGGCGAATGTCTTTATAGGGCTATTCGCTCTCTTCTGGCTGGGAGGCGCCCTGATGTTTACTCTCGATGACATGGGTGTCAGTCAGGCCATCACGATCTCGCAGGCGATGCTCACCAATACCGGCAACACGATAGCCGGCATGGGTGCGCCGACGCTGGTGCAGGATCTTTCGCCGTTCACAAAGACGGTCATGTGCATCCTGATGATAGCCGGGCGCCTCGAGATATATCCGTTCGTCATGATATTCCTGAAGAACTTCTGGAGATCGGACTCAGCGGTCTGATGCAACTCGTGCAGATCCGCACATTATCGTGCGATTTGGAACAGTCCCGGGACGGGAGACTAGTGCAGAACCGTGCATTACCATTCGATTTAGGACAGTCCCGGCATGGTTTGTGGTAGAATGGGGAAGGCAAAGATCAAAAAGATCAAATAACCAATAGAAGCAAAGGAACTGTCAACGGAAAAACAGTTAAATGGAAGAAAAACAGAGCAGCAGCTGGAAACAGATAAAAAAGAAACTATTTGCGATGGTGTCGACGGGCGTCGTCGACAGCCGTCTCAATCAGGCTTACGACATAATAAGCACACTCGCGCTTATCGCCAATCTTGTCGCGGCCTTTGCAGTGACCTTCGACAATATCAAGGCGCAG
>JAFRFA010000174.1:0-4595 GCA_017434585.1 Mogibacterium sp.
GCGATGGTCAAGATGGCCCAGGATTTCTCGACCCGCTACCCTCTTGTCGACGGACACGGAAACTTCGGTTCGGTCGACGGCGACGGAGCAGCGGCATCGAGATACACAGAGGCTAGGATGTCTCCGTTCTCGCTGCAGATGGTCAGAGACATCGAGAAGGACACGGTCGATTTCATCGACAACTACGACGGCGAAGAGCAGGAGCCTGCGGTGCTCCCTTCCCGCGTGCCTAACCTTCTGATCAACGGATCGAACGGTATCGCGGTCGGAATGGCGACATCGATACCTCCGCACAACCTCGGCGAGACCATAGACGCGTGCGTCAAGATGATCGACGAGCCGGACTGCTCGATCGAGGACCTGGCGCGCATCATCAAGGGACCTGACTTCCCTACCGGCGCCATGATACTCGGAAAGAGCGCGGCCAGAGAGGCCTACATGACAGGCCAGGGCAAGGTCAACGTCAGATCCGTATGCGAGATCGAAGAGGACAAGCGCGGACGCATGAGGATCATCGTCAGCGAGATCCCGTTCCAGGTCAACAAGGCCAGGCTCATCGAGTCGATGGCGGACCTCGTAAGAGACAAGAAGATCGAGGGCGTATCGGCGATCAGGGACGAGTCCAACCGCGAGGGAACGCGCATAGTCATCGAGCTCAAGAAGGACACCAACCCTAACGTGATCCTGAACAGGCTCTACAAGCACACATCCCTCCAGACATCGTTCAGCATGATCATGCTGGCGCTCGTGGACGGAGAGCCGAAGATCCTGAACCTCAAGCAGATACTCGAAGAGTACTTAAAGCATCAGAAGATCGTAGTCACAAGGCGTACGAGATTCGACCTCGCCAAAGCCGAGGCCAGAGCCCACATTTTAGAAGGACTCATCATAGCCCTCGACAACATCGACGAGGTCATCCAGACCATCCGCGCGTCGTACAACGATGCGAGAGAAAAGCTGATGGTACGCTTCGGACTTTCCGAGATACAGGCACAGGCAATACTCGACATGAGGCTCGCCAAGCTGCAGGGTCTCGAACGCGAGAAGATCCAGGCCGAGTACGAAGAGCTGCAGAAAAAGATCGCCTACTACAAGAGCCTGCTCGCCGATGAGCACAAACTCATGGGCGTCATCAAGGACGAGCTCCTCGAGATCAAGGAGAAGTGGGGAGACCCGCGCCGCACGAAGATCGTGGCCGACGAGGGAGACCTCGATGAAGAGGCGCTGATCGATGAAGAGGACGTCGCTATCACGCTGACTCACCTCGGATACGTCAAGAGAGTCCCTGCCGACACCTACAAGGCGCAGCGCCGCGGAGGCAAGGGCATAGTCGGACTCACGACGAGAGAGAGCGACTTCGTGCGCGACCTCATAATAACGAGCACGCACGACTACCTGATGTTCTTCACCGACATGGGCCGCGTCTACAAGATCAAGGCCTACGAGATACCAGAGGCGTCGAGGACAGCCAAGGGCACGCCGGTGATCAACTTCCTCAACCTCAACAGCACAGAGCGCGTCACGGCCATGATCCCTGTCAGGGAGTTCAGACCGAACGAGTGCCTCGTGATGGTGACCAAGCAGGGAACTATCAAGAAGACTCCGATGACAGAGTTCGACACGAACCGCAAGACTGGTCTCATCGCGATCACCCTCAAGGAGGGCGACAAGCTGATCAGCGTGGCTCAGGCCAACGGCAACGAGAACATCCTCGTGGTCACAAAGCAGGGCAAGGCCATCGCCTTCAGCGAGAACGACGTCAGACCGATGGGCCGCAACGCCGGCGGAGTAAGAGCGATACTGCTCGAGAAGGACGATGAAGTCGTATCGATGGAGCTGGATATCGATCAGAGCCGCAAGATGCTCGTCATCACCGAGAACGGCTTCGGAAAGAGAACGCCGCTCGGAGAGTACAGGCTGCAGGCCAGAGGCGGCAAGGGCGTAGCGACCTACGACAAGTCCAAGTTCGCCAAGACGGGACTGCTGGTCGGAGCGACCATAGTCAATGAAGAGGACGAGGTCATGGTGATCAACTCCAACGGAGTCATCATCAGGATCAGAGCCAGCGAGGTCAGCACCTCCGGCCGCACGACCCAGGGCGTCAAGATCATGAAGGTCGACAAGGGCAACAGCATAGTAAGCTTCGCAAAGGTCGTTGATGAGGACGCAGCCGAGAAGAAGCAGCAGGCAGCCGAGAACGCCAATCCGAACATTGGCGCCGACGGCAACGAACAGATGACTCTCGTATAACTAAACAGTGTGTCAGGGGAACGGTCCTGCTGTCACACCACAAATAAAGGAAAAAGGAAATGAAAAACACATTAAAGAAGATCGCGGCTCTGATGACAGTGCTGGTGCTGGCTTTGTCGCTTTGCGCTTGCTCGGGGAACAGCAGTGAGACAGGCAGCGAAGAAAAAACAGAAGCACCTGCCGAGACAGCGGCAGAGACAACGGGAACTGTCGGCGCGTACGAATTCGAGATACCCGAGGGGTACACCGCGGAGAGCGGCGAGAACTACGTGCTGCTGAGAAAAGACGGAACTGCCAATACGACCATAAGTGTAGCCATGACCGTAGAGGACGATCTGAAGATCATCGAGGACGAGAACGGGAACCACCCGGAAACGATGGACGAAGCGTGGGAGATCCGCAAAAAGAACATCACGGATGAGGACAAGATGGAGATCGCCGGTAAGGAAGGCGCCTTCCACAAGCTGCCTGAAGATAACGGCAAGCTCTACAATATCACTGCTGAGTTCTACGGAGACGGAGGCATTTACAACATCTCCATGGACACAGACAGCAGAGACAGCGAAGGCAACATCACAGAGGACTCGCCTGAGATCACAGAAGACGACATTGCCGTATTCCAGAACTTCCTGAAGTCCTTCAAGGCAAAATAAGTCAGTAGTATTCCTTCCATCTGTGACGCCGGCGGCCGTGCATCTCTTTGTAGCAGCGCCCGCAGACGCCGAACGGGTAATTCCACCTGAGTCTGCGGCCGCAGTATTTGCACGTCTTGAACGGCAGTCTGGCTCTCTTCAGGAGCTCCGCTATGATGCCGGACAGGTCCTTCTTGTACTGCAGGATGACCTCGGCTTCATCTTCGGTCCCGAATTTGACAAGGAACGCGTATGCAAGGTCATACTGCTTATACAGCGCCTCGGCCTCGTTCAGAGTCATCCCGCTGTAAGGGGGAGCGATCCGCATCCTGGTAAGGCTGATGATCCCGTCGTAGAGCACGTGACCGGAATAGCTGTTCCACAGCAACCTGAGGTCTTTGTCGTCTTCGTCAAAAGGTATGGTTATGAGGCGGTAGATGAGCTGCTTATCTTCTGTCCTTTCTTCAAGCCAGCAGCACAGCTCGTACTCGTGCTCAAGACCGGTCAGGACATAGCCCGAAGGCGCCTCGATGTTCCTCCACTCGTTGAGTATCGTGGACAGTTTGCCCTCTATCCCGATGAGCGACTCCGGAAATCCCGCGTAAACAGTCTCTATCTGCGGGATCTCAAGATCGATGGCGGACTCCAGCAGGTCCCTGCCTTCAAGAGCGTTCCACAGCCCCCTGTCATATATGCCCCGCCTTCCTGCCCTTCCGGCGATCTGCTGTATCTCGGCGGGCTTCAGGAGCCTCGTATCCGTACCGTCGAACTTGCTTATCTCAAGGAAGACGAGCCGCTCTATAGGAAGGTTCATTCCCATGCCGATGGCATCCGTCGCCACGACTACATCCGTCTCGCCGTCCCTGAAACGCCTGGCCTCTTCCTGGCGGACATCGTAAGGAAGATTCCCGTAGATGACGCTGCAGCTTATCCCCATCGATTTCAGTTCGCCGGCTACCGCGTGGACGTTCCTTCTCGAAAATACTATGAGGGCGTCGTGTTTGTGTATGAATTCCTTCGCCAGTTTGAATCTGGATCTGTCGCAGATCAGAGGAGTCTGCCTCTCGTGATGGACGACTACGCACTGGTCCCCGCAGTCCTCGATGAGCGAGGTGATGATATTCTCCGCGTAAGGAGCGATGCAGACGTGTATCTCATCCGCCCTCAGGCCGAGCAGAGCCGTCGTCCATGCCCAGCCGCGGTCGCGGTCGGCCACCATCTGAGCCTCGTCTATGACGGCAATATCGTAGTAGGCGTATACGTCAGCCATCTCGACCGTCGAGGCCTGCAAGGCCGCGCCCGGAACGATCTGACGCTCCTCGCCGGTAAGAAGCGAGCACGGATAACCTTGCTCGTTCAGCTTCTGGTACTGCTCGAAAGCTAGAAGGCGCAGCGGTCCAAGATAGACTCCGTTTTCAGCCTCCTTCAGCCTTTCGACTGCGCTGTATGTCTTGCCCGAGTTGGTCGGTCCGACATGAACGATGAAGCGGCGCTCCATCCTGCGCGCTGCCGGGAAGAGATCAGGCATCCTTTCAGGGACTCTGTCGATCAGCTCCTCGCGCAGAAGACGCATGCTTTCGAAGTCTTTCTTAAGATGGCGGTTGCGGCTCACAAGGTCGAAGAGCCTCTGTCCGCTGAAATGCTTTTTCATCTGAAGGCAGAGCTCCAATGCGCCTGCGCGAAGCTCGTTCTCCCAGACATCCCAAATATCTA
>JAFRFA010000175.1:0-1779 GCA_017434585.1 Mogibacterium sp.
CTGTCGAACTCCATCGCGGTGGTGCTCGATGCGGTCAACAATCTGTCGGACGCGCTGTCTTCGATCATCACTATAATCGGAGCAAAGATAGCCGGAAGGAGGCCTGACAAGGACCACCCGCTCGGACACGGAAGGGTGGAGTACATCAGCGCTCTGATAGTAGCAGGACTCGTGCTCTACGCCGGAATAACATCGCTGGTCGAATCGGTAAAGAAGATAATTCATCCGGTCCAGGCGAACTACTCGACGGTCTCGCTGATCATTATTGCGGTCGCCGTCGTTGCGAAGATCCTGCTCGGCCGCTATGTAAAGGCAAAGGGAGAACAGACAGGGTCAGGAGCTCTGATCGCATCCGGCACAGACGCGCTTTCAGACGCTGCGCTTTCGGCTGCCGTTCTCGTAACAGCTCTTATCTATACCTTCGGCGGCATATCGCTCGAGGCATACATGGGCGTCATCATATCCGGATTCATCATCAAGGCCGGCATAGAGATGATCAGCGACACCGTGAGCGATATACTGGGCCGGCGCGCCGATGTCGAGATGTCCAAGAAGATAAAGCAGATAGTCGTCAGCGAACCTGACGTGCTAGGAGCGTACGACCTTTTCATACACAATTACGGACCAGACAGAGAGTATGCATCCGTCCATGTCGAGCTGCCTGACAGCATGACTGTAGACAAGGTAGATGTACTCACGCGCAGGCTGACAGACAGGGTGTACAGGGAGACCGGAGTCATCCTGACGGGGGTCGGCGTGTATTCCCGCAACACCGATGACAGGGTCGCAGAGATCAGAGAGGATATAGAGAAGATCGTTCTTGCACACGAATGGGCGCTTCAGATGCACGGATTCTATCTGGACGAGGAGAAGAAAGTGATACGTTTCGACGTGGTCATGAGCTTCGACATCCCTCACAGCGAAGGCATAAAGATCATCTGTGAAGAGATCAAGGCGAAGTACCCTGACTATGAGCCTCTTGTGGTTCCGGATATAGATATCTCGGACTAAGGCCGTACTATATTGATACAATGTGCTTTTTAGAGAAAAAGCCCGAACCCTTTGAAAACAGGGCGTTTCAGGCCTCGGAGCGATCCGGGGTTTTTGTATTATTCCGGGACATATTGAAAACACGGGGATATAGACTACACTTTACTGTATTTTGGGTGCACATTTTAACGGTAAGGAGCATTAGCGTTTAATTGTGCACCTGCGCAGATTGCGCCACGCCACAAGGCCACAAGGCCTTTTTTTGCGTCCGTTTTTTGAGACATATGCTCCGCTAGAATGTAGATGTCAAAAACCACACTTTAACAAAAGAAAGAGAGGATGCGGCCATGAAAAAGAAGACTTATCAGGCTAGCTGTGGCAACCTGGGAAGGGGAGAAGTATTCGCTATCTGGCAGCATGCTGAAAGGACTGGCGAGGGTTATAGTCACATACGGCGACTCTATACGTGAGGATATATTTATTGAAAAGGTAGGCAGTATGTCCGTGAAGCAAATAGTGAGGACGGCAAAGGACCGGCATCCTGGCCACCTTGGATATGCTGAATCTCTCATGCTTGCATATAACAATAAGAATAAGCACCGGCTATCGATGAGGGCACTTTATGGCAAGAAGGCCGACAAGTATGAGATGGAAGAGGAATATGAATAGCATTTACATTTACACTCTGCTTTGGCAGGGTGTTTTTTTAGACGCGAAATAGAGTATTATAAGACTAGAAGGGTCAAGGAGAATTTCCATGAGTGCAAAACAGACAAAAGCAATCTCAGA
>JAFRFA010000176.1:0-2604 GCA_017434585.1 Mogibacterium sp.
GGTGAGAACGGCAAAGAAGAAAATAATCCGATCTTTTTTGCTCTTTAATTATTTGCGTTCTATGGTATTATTACTGTGTTCAAAAACAAAACAGACAAAGGGGAAATAAATAATGAGCAAAAACAGATACAGCAAAATGCAGGGCAACATGCAGTACAACCGTCCTTCCGGCGCATACCAGAAGAACCTGTACAAGCAGATGATCAATGCCGAGGGCGTCAAGCAGCCTAAGAGCATCGACCAGAAGACGATCAAATGGGGCGGAATCGCGATCGGAGCCTGCCTTATTATCATGCTCGTTCTGCTGACGGTCTTCCTGAAATGGAAGGGCCTTCTGATCGGCATGCTGATAGCCCTTGCCGTAACCGGAGGTCTTTACTACTTCCTGCAGCAGAAGCAGAAGGAAATGATCACCTACTATAAGCAGATCGGCATGACAGAAGAGATGTACATAAACGAACTCAGAAAGAGGGGCACCGACAGGAAGGCGATAGAGGCTTCGAGAAGACAGTGGCGCAAAGTGAAGGTCGATCCTGTAGTACAGGCGCCTCAGAAACAAAAGAAGAAATAGCGTGATCTGATCATAAGCGTTGAGCAGAAGGAGACGAAATGAAAGCGATTGAAACTAAGAATGCTCCGGGAGCAATCGGACCGTATTCACAGGGATTCGTTACAAACGGATTCGTATTCACATCAGGACAGCTTCCTGTCGATCCTGAGACAGGCGATATGCCGGCTACGATCGAAGAGCAGGCTGTACAGAGCTGCAAGAATGTCGGAGCGATACTGGAGGCAGCGGGATCCAATTACGACAAGGTCGTCAAGACCACATGCTTCCTTGCGAACATAGAGGACTTTGCCGCGTTCAACACGGTATATGCGGACTACTTTACCTCGAAGCCTGCAAGAAGCTGCTTTGCGGTAAAGGATCTGCCGAAAGGGGCGCTGTGCGAGATCGAGGCAATAGCAGAAGCATAGCAGAAACAATAGCAGAAAAAGTCGCCGGCGCGGGAGGGAGAGCCTACTGCGTCGGCGGTTTTGTACGCGATAAAATAATGGGCCGAGACAGTGAGGATGTGGATATCGAGGTGCACGGCATCAGTCCGGACGTCCTGAAGGAGATATTGGGCGGACTCGGCACTCCGCTGTCGTTCGGGCAGAGCTTCGGCATATACACTCTTGCAGGGTCCGGTGTGGACGTCGCGATGCCCAGGCGCGAGAAAAAGACGGGAACTAAGCATACGGATTTCGAGGTCGACATCGATCCCTTCATCGGGACGAAGGAAGCTGCAAAAAGACGCGACTTTACGATCAACGCTCTGATGGAGGACATACTGACGGGAGAGATCATCGATCATTTCGGAGGGCTTGCGGATATAGAGGCGGGAGTGATACGCCACGTGGACGATGAGTCATTCGCCGAGGATCCGCTCCGCGTCCTCAGAGCGGCGATGTTCGCGGCGCGTTTCGGTTTTGCAGTCGCACCTGAGACGACTGAGCTGTGCCGCGGCATGGATCTGTCCGGCCTGTCCAAAGAGAGGGTGGAGGGCGAACTGAAAAAAGCCCTGCTCGGTTCGGAGAAGCCGTCGGTGTTCTTTGAGACCCTCCGGGAGATGGATCAGCTGGACGCCTGGTTTCCCGAACTCAAGTCTCTTATCGGCGTGGAGCAGGACCCCGTTTACCATCCGGAGGGCGACGTGTGGACCCATACGATGGAGGTGACCGACAGGGCTGCGAAATACAGGGACAGGGTGTCGGATCCGTACAGCTTCATGCTGCTCGCTCTGACGCACGACCTGGGAAAAACGGTCACGACGGAATTCGTGAACGGGAGGATACACGCCTACGATCACGAGAACCGGGGGCTGCCGCTCGCAGAGACCTTCATTAAGAGGATAAGCGGCGAAAAGGATGTAATCAGATATGTAAAGAACATGCTGCCGCTGCACATGCGGCCGAACATGCACGCGTATTCTCATCCGGCTATGAAAAAGACCAACAGGCTCTTCGACGAGGCTGCGGATCCCGAGGACCTCATATGGTTCTCGATGGCAGACAGACCTCTGATGGCCGGCGATGAACCGTTCACTGGAGACAGCGGATTCCTCTTCGAAAGGCTTGAAAGATACAGGGAGATGATGGCAAGGCCGCACGTGACGGGCAAAGACCTGATAGATGCGGGGCTTGTACCGGATGAAAGCTTCAGCGACATACTCGCCTATGCGCACAAGCTGAGACTGGCAGGGGTCGAAAAGGAAAGCGCACTTAAGCAGACCCTCGCCTATGCCCGTAAGAAGAAATAAAAAAGAAACAAAGAAAAGATCCCGCGCGGAAGCGCAGGATCTTTTTCTTTGTAAGTCAGTTTTTGCCTTCGGAAAGACGGCTTATTTAGCCTTCTTCTCAGGCAGGTTGTCCTTGTACTCGCCGGACTGTCTTCTCTGCCAGAAGTCGAAAGTTTCCTTCGCAACAACTCCGGACAGAGCGAACAGAGCAACGAGGTTCGGGAATGCCATGAGACCGTTCATCAGGTCGGCGAAGTCCCAAACAACTGCCAGCGGCAGGAAAGGTCCGATAGCTACAGCAGCTACATACAGCCATCTGTAA
>JAFRFA010000177.1:0-3908 GCA_017434585.1 Mogibacterium sp.
AGGCTCAAGGCCCTCATATTCGATTCGTACTACGACAGCTATAAAGGCGTCGTCATATACACGCGCATATTCGACGGCCGTGTGAAGCGCGGCGATACCATACGCATGATGAACACCGGCAAGAACTACGAGGTGACAGAGGTAGGCTACTGCATACCGGGAATGCTGCCTGCGGACGAGCTCAAGGCCGGCGAGGTAGGGTATATATGCGGCAGCATCAAGCAGGTCGCAGATGCGAGGGTCGGCGATACGATCACTCTGGCTTCAGACCCTGCGGACACGCCTCTGAAAGGATATAAAAAGGCGCAGTCCATGGTCTACTGCGGCATCTTCCCGGCAGAAGGCGAGAAATACGAGAACGTAAAGGACGCTCTCGAAAAGCTG
Source organism: Mogibacterium sp. (assembly GCA_017434585.1). Classification (GTDB taxonomy): domain Bacteria; phylum Bacillota; class Clostridia; order Peptostreptococcales; family Anaerovoracaceae; genus Crickella. The sequence goes on from JAFRFA010000177.1 coordinate 385, forward strand.
CAGGTGAACGACGCAGCTTTCAACTTCGAGCCTGAGAATTCGGCTGCTCTCGGGTACGGCTTCAGATGCGGCTTCCTGGGACTTCTGCACATGGACGTCATCACCGAGAGACTTTCGAGGGAGTTCGATCTCGATGTCATAACGACGCTTCCTTCGGTAGTCTACAAAGTGGTGATGAAGGACGGCAGGGTGCTCGAGATACAGAACCCGTCCAACCTGCCTGACCCGGTAGAGATAGCGCACATAGAAGAGCCTATAGTCAAGGCCGACATCATGACTCCGAACGACTACGTCGGCAGCATCATGACGCTCTGCCAGGCCAGACGCGGCAATATGATACACATGGAGTATCTCACCAAGACGAGGGTGCAGCTGCACTACGAGATACCTCTGAACGAAGTCATATACGACTTCTTCGACGCTCTCAAGTCGAGGACCAGAGGCTACGCTTCGCTCGACTACGAGTTCCTGAGATACCAGCCTGCAAAGCTGGTGAAGCTTGACATACTCCTGAACCGCGAGAAGATAGACGCTCTTTCGACCATTGTGCCTGAAGAGGAGGCCATGGCAAAGGGCAGGGGCATATGCGAGAAGCTCAAGGACATAATCCCGAGGCATCAGTTCGAGGTGCCGATCCAGGCGGCCATAGGACAGAAGATAATCGCCAGGGAGACCGTGAGGGCGTACAGAAAGGACGTGCTTGCCAAGTGCTACGGCGGAGACGTCTCGCGTAAGAAGAAGCTGCTCGAAAAGCAGAAGGCGGGCAAGAAGAGGATGCGCCAGTTCGGTACTGTGACGGTGCCTCAGGAGGCTTTCACTGAAGTCCTCAAGCTCGACGACAGCAGCAGGTAGAGCAGTCATGAAAAAAGGGATATACATACATATTCCGTTCTGCGTCAGGAAGTGCAATTACTGCGCCTTCCTTTCGTTCGACGCGTATTCAGCACCGCGAAAGGAGTACACCGACGCCCTTGTCAGGGAGATAGGGCTCAGGGCCGCTCTGACTGAGGACAGAGAGCAGATCGATACGGTGTATATCGGCGGAGGCACTCCGTCGGTGCTCGATGTATCTCAGCTCAGAGACATCATGCACGCGGTGAACGAATGCTATGATTTAAAGCCGGATGCGGAGGTCACTCTCGAGGCCAATCCGGCAACGCTCGGCGTCAAGGACGGCGTGACGCTCGCAAAGCTCCAGGCGTACAGGTCCATCGGAGTTAACCGGCTTTCGATGGGCGTGCAGGCCATGGACAACGACAGGCTGCACTTTCTGGGGCGGCTGCATACCTGCGAGAACGTCGTGCGCGATATGGAGCTCATAAGAAAAAAGGGATTCGGCAGCGTCAGCCTCGATCTCATGTTCTCGGTACCGGGACAGACGACGGAAGATGCTCTTGAGGATCTCGAAAAGGTGCTCGCTCTCGGACCTGAACACATCTCGTGCTACAGCCTGCAGATAGAGGAGGGCACGCCTTTCGGAGATATGGCCGCAGCGGGGGAACTCACGGAGGTGCCCGATGAAGAGGACAGGAGGACCTATCATGAGATATGCAGTACCCTCAGAGGAGCCGGCTATGAGCACTACGAGATAAGCAATTTCGCAAAGCCGGGCTTCAGAGCGAAGCACAACAGCCTCTACTGGAATATGGACGACTACATCGCTTTCGGCCTCGGGGCAAGCGGATTCGTGAACGGAGTGAGGTACAAAAATACCGAAGATATCGAAGAGTATATCGCTCTTCTGAAAGAGGGCAGGATCCCGACAGCAGAAGAACACATAAACACAGCCTTCGGCAACATCAGCGAAGCGGTGTTCACGGGACTTCGCAGAAAAGAAGGCATCACTTATGAAGAAGCGGCGGAGGTGTATTTCAGAGCGCCTGACGCTAAGAGCAGCAGACCTGAAGGCCCCGCTGCCTGCAGAGGATTCTTCTGGGATATCTTTTCAGAGGCGGAGAAAGAAGCTGATGAGTACGCGGAGCGCGGGCTCCTCGTGATCGATGAAAAAGGCCTGAGGCTCACGGAGCAGGGCATAGATATAAGCAATTCCATAATGTCGCTGTTTGTTTAGAGAAAGGAACCAGTATGAAGAAGTACATAATGGCGCTCGATCAGGGCACGACCAGTTCAAGGACCATCATCTACGACAAGGCGGGCAAGATCATCTCTGTGGTGCAGAGAGAATTCAACCAGATATTCCCTCACGAGGGATGGGTGGAGCACGACGCGATGGAGATATGGGCGTCCCAGATGGGGACCGCGCAGGAGGCGCTCTTGAAAGCGGGCCTGACCTACAAGAACATCGCCGCCATAGGCATCACAAATCAGAGAGAGACGACTGTCGTCTGGGACAAGGAGACGGGAGCGCCTGTATACAACGCCATCGTGTGGCAGTGCAGGAGGACGGCCGACTACGCCGCAAAGCTCAAACCGCACGAGGACATGATTAGAAAAAAAACAGGACTTCTGGCAGATCCTTACTTCAGCGGCACAAAGCTCGCCTGGATACTCGAGAACGTGCCCGGCATCAGAGCAAGGGCCGAGAAGGGCGAGCTCCTCTTCGGCACCATCGAGTGCTGGCTGATCTGGAAGCTTACCGGCGGCAAGGTCCATGTGTCCGACTATTCCAATGCCTGCAGGACCATGCTCTTCGACATCAATACCCTCAAGTGGGACGAGGAGCTCTGCGGACTTCTGAACATACCTATGTGCATGCTGCCTGAGCCTGTTGAGTGCTCGGCCGTTTACGGAGAGACCATCGATGAGATCTTCGGAGGCCCTATCCCTATCACGGGCTCTGCCGGAGACCAGCAGGCGGCTCTCTTCGGAGAAGCCTGCTTCTATAAGGGCGATGTGAAGAGCACATACGGGACAGGAAACTTCCTTCTGATGAACACGGGAGACAAGACGGTGATGTCCCGAAACGGCCTTCTGACAACCATCGCCTGGGGCCTTGACGGCAAGGTGACGTACGCCCTCGAGGGCTCGGTCTTCGTCTGCGGAGCCGCGGTGCAGTGGCTGAGGGACCAGATGAGGTTCTTCAGAGACGCCGCAGAGTCGGAAGAGATAGCCGACAGCGTGCCTGATGCCGGCGGAGTCTATGTGGTGCCGGCCTTCGTAGGACTCGGAGCTCCGTACTGGGACCCTGAGGCAAGAGGTTCGATGTTCGGCATCACGAGAGGAACGACGAGGGAACACATCGTAAGGGCGACACTTCAGTCGCTGGTATACCAGAACGAGGACCTCCTCTACGCGATGAAGATGGACACGGGCATGGAGATCACGGCTCTCAAGGTGGACGGCGGCGCGGCTATGAACAACCTGCTCATGCAGTTCCAGGCCGACATATCCGATGTGGATATCGTCAGATACGCCTCGATAGAGTCGACCTCTCTCGGAGCGGCTTATCTCGCGGGCCTTGCCGTCGGGTATTACGAGAGCCTGGACGATATAGTCGCAAGCAAGAAGATCGCCAAGACATTCAGGCCTTCGCTCGGCGAAAAGGAGAGAATGGAGAAGATCGA
>JAFRFA010000178.1:0-3396 GCA_017434585.1 Mogibacterium sp.
CATGTGATAAGAAAATCGATTTCATGATCTTTTATCTCCTCAGGTTTTTTGACGTATATGACCTGTCCTCCGGGCGGATCCACAGGTGTATCGCTGTATACCAGCCAGATCGCATCGCACCTGGTGGACGGCATTTCTGCGTAGCCGTCAGTGAACACTATCTTTGTCTCTGCATCACCGGTAAATGCCTTTACGGCGGTCTCGAAATCCGTTCCGCCCGATCCTTTTATCTCCAGCGACGATATGTCTTTTTCAGAACCGACGTCCTGGAATCCGTAAAACTCTGTATCGAAGCAGCCTACCCTGACCACGGCGTCCTCTCTGAGAAGGCCCTTGACGCCCCTGACGAATGCACGCAGAAGGTCGGCGTCGATGGACGCGCTCGTATCCAGCAGTATCTCTGCATGCGGCACCGGATAAGCTCTGAACTGTTCTATGAGCATACCGTCCCGTATCCTGTCCGCAGGGAACCAGTCGTAATCCATCTGCAGGCTGGAGCCCAGAAGATCAGAAAGACCCGCCACGGCGTGCGCAAGTCCCGGATCTTCGATCTCACGGTCCTGAGCGCCCTGAAGATCTCCCTGCCGTTTTATGCTGTCATCCTTCTTCGGAGGATCCGCTGTCTCTGTCACATCAGCCGCTTCCTCCGTCTCATCCTCCGGCGCTCCGGTTTTGTCCTTTTCGGTCTCTTCGCAGAGGATCTCGTACATTTCTTCTGCGCTTTTGCCCGCCGCGTCCCTGCGGCGCAGGACGTATGCCGGCGGCTCAAATCCGTCGCCTGCCAGAAGCTCATTGACTACGGCCGAGCAGGCAGCATCCCACAGCTCCGGATCCCTGTTTTCTCCTCTCTGCCTGTGAGCAAGCTGGATATGCATCAGCTGTCCGGCGATCAGGAATATCTGTGCATCGCGGCTAAGCCGCCTCAGCATGAAGCTGTTGTACAGCACCCTGTTTCCGCTGTGCCCGGCAGAATCTGTACCGGAAGAATTCCTGAACTCAACGGCATTCATGAGGTCGATCCATTCAGGGTACTTCTCGAGTATTTCCGATCTTATCTCATGCAGGTCAAATTCCATCACTTGTTCATTCTGCCGGGATCCATATCTCGGCGCTGTTTCCTTCCAGGCTGAATCTCAGCCTTCCGTTATCCGGAATGATTTCTTTCCCGTGAAGAGCGCCTTTATATGTTCCGCTGAGACCGAGGTCGAAATGCTCCTCCGCATCGCTGTTCGTGACTGTCACGAGCAGGTCCCCGCGGGTATATGCGAATTTCGTGGTCGTGAGCTCTGCCTCACGGTATTCGCCGTACCGGAGCTCAGGCTGTTCCCTGCGTATCCTTCCAAGCGTCCTGACGATGCGGAGGCAGGCGTTATCCTGCGAAGCGAGATCAGCGAGCGAAAGAGCCGGCCGCAGTGAAGCGTCAGACCCGTTCTCCTTTCTGCCCTCCAGCCCGAACTCCGATCCGTAGTAGACCGACGGTATGCCGGGCAGGGTATAAAGGAGCACATGCACGGGCAGGTAATGCCTTTTATCGTTAAGCTTGGTCATGATGCGCTCGACATCATGGTTGTCGACGAAATCATAAAGGCGCACGCTGTCTCCGAGGCCCATGTCCCTCTGGCGGCGTATGGTATGCGCGATCTCAAAATAGTTGTGATCGTTGTGTCCGCTGTACAGAGCCTTGTGAAGAGCGTAGTTCGTGACGGAATGCAGCATGCTCTCATTGACCCAGCGGTTGTATTCTCCGTGTATGACCTCGCCCATCAGCCAGAAGTCCTCCTTAAGGCTGCCGGCAAGGCCGCGCAGTTCACGCATGAAGTCCTGATCAAGCACGTCCGCGGCGTCGAGTCTCAGTCCATCGATGTCGAATTCGGATACCCAGGACCGCACGGTATCGAAGTGATAGTTCCTCACTTCAGGTTCATACATGTTCAGCTTCGGCAGAAGGTCATGCCCGCCCCAGTTGTCGTACGAGAATCCGTCGTCATAGCTGTTGTTGCCCCAGAAGTTTAAATTGCAGTACCAGTTTGCGAAGCGGCTGCCTTCCCTGTTTTCTCTGATATCGCGGAAGGCGAAGAAGTCCCGTCCGGTGTGATTGAACACTCCGTCAAGAATGATCCTTATACCCTCTTCGTGGCAAAGGCGGACCAGATCCTTAAGGTCATCATTGTCTCCGAGTCTCTCATCGACTTTACGGTAATCCGATGTATCGTATCCGTGGGACCCCGACGAAAAACACGGCCCGAGGTAAAGCGCGTTGAAGCCGCAGTCCTTCATGTGAAAGATCCAGTCCTTAAGTTCGGGGAGTCTGTGTACAGGCTCCCCGTGTTCGTTATGCTCAGGCGCCCCAAGCAGCCCCAGCGGATATATATGGTAAAAAACAGCTTCGTCGTACCAGGCCATCCGGTTCTCCTTTTCAGTCGTTTTTCAGGTCAGAACAGAGTTTTTATGAGTTCGTCGTCATCGAGTATCTCATCCATGCGTTCCATCAGAGGCACTATGTCTGAAAAATCCAGTGCTCTGTGATCGATGGCGATAGTGACCGGTATGAATTCCCTGATCACTATCCTGTCATCCTCTGCGTCAGGTTTTTTCTGAAGCGCGCCGACTGCTATGGCGCATACCTGCGGCGGCACCACCTGAAGCATGGCGCAGTACCCTTTCCAGTTTCTGTAAAGAGGTCCCAGGCTCGAGACAGTTATGCTACCCTGCCTGATGTCATCCGGCGCAAGGGCTTTTCCCTCTTTCCCCTTTTTCATGCTTTCGAGCATCCTGCCGGCAGATACCGCGACCCTGCCCTTTCCGGTCCAGGCGCCGATGAGCCTGCCTGCGGCCCTGAGCACCCTGCCGTGCAGAAGACCCTCAACGGTGTCCGTAAGGCCTGTCAGATACATTGCAACTTCCATGTCGGTCTGATCAATGCGCTTTCTGTATTCATTCATCATGGACTGTATCCCGCGCATGGATCTGTTTTCCATGTGAGGCATTTTTACGGTCATCATTTTCCCGTCACCGTAAAGGACCGGAACGGAAATGTCGATATGTTCCATCAGCGTGACCTTTCCCTTTACCAGTCCGCGGCTGTAGCTGACATGCGCATTCAGGTTCGGGGCCGCTTTGATGCCTTCCGTGATCACTTTGAGCATTGCCGAGTTGATGCTGATCCTCTCGTCTTTTGAGTGGCTGTCGTTGAACCCCCTGACATGCTCCATCAGCCTTCCGGCCTCAGCCTCATAAACTATACTGCAGTGCGGCACGTTCCTCCAGCTGTCAGTAGTCGTAGTGGCTATTATCTTACGTGACATGTCAAAATATTCAGTCCTGTCTCTCATCAGTTACCTCCGGATCATCTTCAGATAATCCATGAGCGCCGGATCATCCTCTTCATCTATGCCG
>JAFRFA010000179.1:0-2577 GCA_017434585.1 Mogibacterium sp.
GTCGTCAGACTAACTGCAACAAAGGCACTTATTAACGTAAAAGCAACATTCCATCTCTTCAGAGTTAATGCATCAGGAGTGTTGCAATTAATATGGAAATTATCCGAGTAGTTATCGAATAAAATTTTCCTTGACCTTGAACCGCCTCTGTGTTATTCTTTTACGCGGTTAACCGCTCGGAACGGGTTTCAAAGCACAGCACCCGCAGTTCCGGCGAGTCTGGTTTAAGGAGGAATTATAAATTATGTATGCTATCATCAAAACAGGTGGCAAGCAGTACAGAGTACAGCAGGGCGACGAGCTCAGAGTTGAGAAACTCGATGCCAAAGAAGGCGACAAGGTCGTATTTGACGAAGTCGTTGCTGTAGGCGGAGACAAGCTTGTCGTAGGTACACCGTTTGTAGAAGGCTATGCTGTCACAGCTGAGGTCCTCACACAGGGCAAGGGTGACAAGGTCGTGATCTACAAGTACAAGGCAAAGAAGGATTACAGACGCAAGAACGGACACAGACAGCCGTTCACGCTCGTAAAGATCACAGATATCGGCGGAGCCGGAAAGAAGGCTGCCAAGAAAGCCGACAAGGCAGAGAAGCCTGCAAAGGCCGAATCGCCTGCAAAGAAGGAAGAGAAAGCTGCTGCACCAAAGGTCAGCGCTTCGATGAAGAAAGACGAGCTTCTGGCGGTAGCCAAGGAGATGGGCGTCAAGGTGGATTCAAAAGCTACCAAGGCCGACATCATTGCTGCCATCGAGGCTAAGTAAGAAACAGGAGGAATCAGGATGTCAAGTAAAAAAGGAGTAGGAAGTTCCAAGAACGGCAGAGACTCCGAGGCGAAACGTCTTGGACTCAAGGTAGGCGCCGGTGAATACGTAAGTGCTGGATCCATTCTCATGAGACAGAGAGGCACAAAGTTCCATCCTGGCAACAACGTTGGCAAGGGCGGAGACGACACTCTCTTTGCAAAGATCGACGGAACAGTAAAGTTCGAAAGATACGACAAGAAGAGAAAGCAGATCAGCGTTTACAGCAAAGAAGCATAATGGAACTGGCTCCTGCACATGCAGGAGCTTTTTTTCATATTTATGAAGTTCGCTCAGGAACAGGAGCATAAAATGTTTGTAGACAGAGCAGAAATCACAATAAAGTCCGGCAACGGCGGCAACGGTGCGGTAACTTTCAGACGCGACCCGTATGTTCCGGATGGCGGTCCTGACGGCGGTGACGGCGGCAACGGCGGCAGCGTTATTTTTGTTGCAGACCGTAACCTCAGGACTCTTATGGATCTGAAATATAAAAGAAAATACCAGGCAGAAAACGGACAGCCGGGAATGAAGAGAAACCGCTACGGCAAGAAGGGTCAGGATCTGTATATCAAGGTGCCTGTAGGCACTATGATAATCGATAAGGAGACCGGCCATCTTATGAAAGATCTTGTCGAAGACGGTGATTCGGTTATCGCTGCAAAGGGAGGCAAGGGGGGCAAGGGAAATGTCCACTATAAGAGCAGCATACGCCAGGCTCCGAATTTCGCCGAAGCCGGAACACCGGGCAAGGAACGTACAGTTGTGCTCGAACTGAAACTGATAGCGGATGTAGGACTGCTCGGCTTTCCTAATGTCGGAAAATCCACTCTTCTTTCCGTCTGCACAAACTCAAAGCCAAAGATCGCCGGCTATCATTTTACGACCATAGATCCAAATCTCGGAGTGGTCTATCTTCATGATACGAGCTTCGTTATGGCTGATATAGCAGGTATCATCGAAGGCGCATCGCAGGGAGCCGGTCTCGGATTCAGATTTCTTAAGCATATTGAAAGGACAAAGGTCCTGATACATGTCGTGGATATTTCAGGCTCAGAGGGAAGAGATCCGATCGAAGATTATAAAAAAATCAATGCTGAACTCGCACAGTTCGATCCGAAGCTTGCCGCAAAGCCTCAGATAGTTGCGGCAAATAAGACGGATATCATATTCGATCAGGAAAAAGCAGCCGAGTTCCTTGACTTCATGAAAAAAGAGGGAAGGGAAGTATACATGATCAGCGCAGCTTCGCATCAGGGTATAGATGAGCTCATGGATGCAGCGCTCCGCTGCATAGAAGAATACGTTGAGCCTGACGAAGAACCGATGACCATGTTCGATTTCGATGCCGAAGAAAACGAAGCCGATTACAGGCTCATCTCAGGATACATCGATGAGGACGGCGTATATGTGCTCGAGGGCAAACAGCTGTCAAAGATATTCAATTCGACGAATTTCAACGACAGCGGATCCATGAGGTATCTGTACAATTATATCGTCAGACAGGGCGGTATAAAACTGCTTCAGCAGCTCGGACTCAAGGAGGGCGATACAGTCAGGATCGAAGATTTCGAATTCGAGTATACCGAGGACTGATCACCTTTTTACAACATAATTTGCACTTTTTCGTGCAATGGATGCACTCATAAAAACACTAAGACCGCAAAAGCGGTCTTTTTTTGCAGGATTCCGGTCATTATTTGTTCCGTTTCGGTAAATATTCGTATTTGTTTGCCTGTTTGTCACATTCGCCTAATATATTCAATAATGCAGCATGA
>JAFRFA010000180.1:0-3199 GCA_017434585.1 Mogibacterium sp.
GATATCTATTATCTCCTGCTTGAGTTCGTCGTCCATCTGTCCTGTCGAATCGATGCGGTCGCAGATGTCCTTGTGCTCCGTCTCGAACATGCCGATCAGTTCTCCGATGAAGTCATCCACATCGTCCGGAGCTATGCCCTGTATCGTATGAGCGAGCGCCATCACGAGAGTGATGACCTGCTCGTGCTGGCTCTTCGGCTTGTACTGCGGCTGCCTCAGCATGCGCATGAGGCCCTGGCCGTACTCGAGCTGGGCCCTGGTCTGATCATCAAGGTCTGACGCGAACTGCATGAAGACCTCCATCTCGCGATACTGCGCAAGGTCGATCCTCAGTGTGCCGGCAGCCTTCTTCATGGCCTTCGTCTGAGCGTCTCCTCCTACACGGGATACCGAGAGTCCGACGTTGACGGCCGGTCTCTGGCCCGAGAAGAAGAGGTCAGACTCGAGGAATATCTGTCCGTCGGTGATGGATATGATGTTCGTAGGTATGTACGCCGATACATCGCCTGCCTGAGTCTCGACTATAGGCAGGGCTGTGATCGATCCGCCGCCCTTCTCATCCGACATCCTCGCGGCTCTTTCGAGCAGTCTCGAATGCAGATAGAATACGTCGCCCGGATAAGCCTCGCGGCCCGGTGACCTGTCGAGCAGCAGAGACAGCGCACGGTAAGCGACAGCGTGCTTTGAAAGGTCGTCGTATACGATCAGCACGTCTTTGCCCTTGCTCATGAAGTACTCTGCCATTGCGCATCCCGCGTAAGGCGCGATGTACTGAAGCGGCGCAGAATCGCTCGCCGAGGCGGACACGATGATCGAGTTGTCCATCACTCCGTGCTTTATGAGAGTCTGCTGTATGCGGACTACGGACGAGGTCTTCTGGCCTATCGCCACGTAGATACATATGCAGTCCTTGCCCTTCTGGTTGATGATGGCGTCGACGGCGATGGCCGTTTTACCTGTCTGCCTGTCTCCTATGATCAGCTCTCTCTGCCCCCTTCCGATAGGGAACATCGAGTCGATCGAGAATATGCCCGTCTCAAGAGGCGTGTCTACAGGCTGCCTGTCGAGTATTGCCGGCGCCGGAGTCTCTACAGGCAGATAGCCCGAAGCTTCGATCTCGCCCAGCCCGTCTATCGGGGTGCCGAGCGAATCGACGACCCTGCCGAGGAAGTTCTCGCCTACCGGAGTACCGGCGGTCTTGCCCGTCCTCTTTACGCTTGAGCCCTGGACGACGTCCTCATCATCATTGAAAAGGATGCAGCCGATTTCGTCCTCGCGGATATCCTGTACCATGCCTCTGACCCCGTCCGTGAAGAGCAGGATCTCGCCGTATGTGGCGTTATCCAGTCCTTTAACGGTCGCGATGCCGTCTCCGATGGTCTTGACTTCGCCCACCTGCTCGGCAAGCGCCTCCGGAGTCCACGAAGCGATCTTCTCTCTGAGAAGAGGGATGATGTTTCCGTTCTCAGTCGGCACTTCGGCCAGGCTTTCTCTCAGCTGACGGAATCTGCCGCCGACTGACCAGTCGTAGACATCCGAACCGACTTCCATCCTGAAGCCTCCCGGGAACGCATCGCTTTTGATCCATTCCGGAGTTATGTCCTGTCCGTATTTTTTCTTAAGGAATTCCCCGAATCTCGCCTGCTGCTCTTTGCTCGGCTCTGCAGCCGAATACAGCTTTGCGCTCAGGTTCTTTTCTTCCTTACTCATGATCCGCCTCCTCTGCAGCATCGAGGAACTGATCGAACGCATCAGAAGCCGACTGTTCGAGGGCGAGCTTTTCGACCGCGCCCGTGACCATGTCGCTTATCTCCTTCTGAGCCGAAGCGATTATCTCGCTCTTTTCCCTGTCGGCCTCGGTCCTCGCGTCCGCAACGATCTTCTCGGCTTCGCTCTTCGCTTCGCCGAGCCTGCGTTCGCGTTCTTCCTCGACCTCTTTGCTCATTTTGCTCTTCTCGTCCCTGATCTTTGTCTCAAGATCGCTGACCTTCTTTTCGTATTCCTGCTGACGGTTCTCAGCCTCGGCAAGAGCCTGAGTCGCCTTGCTGTCCATGTCAGTATAGTACTCGTCCCTCTTTGCCATGAAGTCCTTCACCGGCTTGTAGAGGAGAATGTACAGCGCGCCGAAAAGAATGGTGAAGTTGAACAGATGGAGCAGTATTTGCTGCCAGTCTATATTAAGTGGTACACCTGTCATCTGGTTATGCCTTCTTTCCTGATTTTATGCTTTGCCGGCTAGAGTACGAATATTATCAGTATTACAACGAGCAGGGCGTAAATGATGGCCGTCTCGATGAATACAAGTCCAAGCATGAAACTCGTCCTGATCTTGCCGTCCGCTTCAGGCTGTCTCGATATGCCCTCGGCAGCCTTGCCTCCGGAAATACCCATGCCGATGCCGCCGCCGCAGGAAGCGAGTCCGATCGCGATACCTGCTGCAATAGCCTTGAGTCCTGTCGTGTTGTCTGCTGCATCGTTTCCGGCTTCGGCGATATATCCGTCTCCGGAATCCTCAGCCGTAACAACAGCGCTGCCCTTGTCCGTGCTTCCGCTGTCTGCGAACGCTCCGATGGTCGCGACTGTGCCCATGATGAGGATGATGACTCCGAGCACGACCGCCAGTCCTGTAAGTTTCTTGAGATTCAGATTAAGCATTTTGGTTTCTCCTTTATCTGTGATTGCTTTTGATATCTTTATTTATCAGGCCGTCCTGTGTCTGCGGACGACCGTGGTGCGTTTTCTTCCCGGCCTCGCAGGCGGCTGCTTGGCCAGTCTGTGGTTCTCCTTGTTATCTTTAGGCGCTTTCTCTTTCGGTGTATCGTCAGATACCTTGCCGTAGAAGAGCGCCGTCAGCATAGTAAGCACGTATGCCTGGATCACCGCATGAAGCAGAGTGAAGAGCACTCCCACCAGCACCGGCAGCACGTAGCTGAGCGCGGTGTAGTAGTATACGAGCTCGGTCACGAGGGCTCCCGAAAGCAGAGCTCCGAAAAGCCTGAAGCTCATGGAGATCGGAAGCGAGAACTCCTTGAGAGTCTCTCCTATCCCCTTGAGGCCGTTGCCGATTATGCCTCCGGACAGTATGACCAGATACGAGAGGCAGCCCATCATGATCGCTCCGTTTATGTCCGAGCATGGCGCCGGAAGCGATATAGGCGTGCCGGCTGTGGTCATTACCTGCAGCCCGAAGAGTTCGAAC
>JAFRFA010000181.1:0-4008 GCA_017434585.1 Mogibacterium sp.
CTCACGAATGCGACCAAGCAGACCCAGGCGGTGATCTTCAAGATAGTCCTGGAGCGCTTTGTGAACAACCGCTGGCCGCTCCCTGAAAACGCGCGCATAGTAGCCGCCGGAAACGACCGCTCCGAGTCGAGTGTCTCACACGATCTTGCCGAGCCTCTTTTCGGCAGATTCGCCCACATATATATCCGCACGACTGTCGAGAACTGGATGCCGTGGGCATTGAGAAAGAGGATAAACCCTTATGTCATGGAATTCCTGGCAAACAACGATCTTTATCTGAGGACAGATTACACGGGAGCGGAGGGCTATGCCGATCCGCGCCGCTGGGAGATGGTATCCCGTGTTCTCGACAGTTCCGGCAACGATTTTGCGCTGATAGAGCCTATCGTCGGACGCGATGCTGCCGACGCCTTCATAAGGTTCTTCCGCGCTCAGGAAGAGACGTCCGGCATCGGCAGTTATACGGATGAAGAGATATCGCGCATGACTGTCTCAAGAAAGTATCAGATAGCTCAGCAATGTCTGTACGCCTCGGCAGCCGGGCATGCGGAAGCAGAAGAACTGGTCGAAAGACTCGGATCCGAATTCGCCGCCTGGTTCAGATATGTGCGCGGAAGAAAGGAGCATTCAACTGAAAGGGCCTAAACGGCCCTTCTCTTATTTTTCAAAGGTTTTTTTCAGATACCAGAGGTATGGAAGGCCACCGCAACGGCAGTCTGTGATATAATCAATCCATTACGGATAACAGCAGACTATTGGCGGAAAACACCGCATAAAGAAAATGATGTGCAGAAGCCGGTCACAGATCCCAGACGGATAGACACGAATGACAGAAACGTACGGAAAAAACAGGCAAATAATAAACATCATACTGTGCTGCCTCGTTTTTGCTATTGCGATCGCTATGCGCACGGGCGCGGTGTATGCGGCCGAGACTCAGCCTTCTGTGGACCCTGTGGGCCACAAGGAGAACTATTCGGCTGTCCTTTATGACAACACCAACGGACTCCCGATCTCCGAAGCGAACGACATCGTCCAGACAAATACGGGCTTTATCTGGATAGCAAGTTATGCCGGACTGATCAGTTATGACGGTAACAGCTTTGAAAGGGTCGTGTTCAACGACGCTATGAAGAGCGTAGCCAGCCTTTACGTCGACAGCAAGGACAGGCTCTGGATCGGCAGTAATGACAGCGGCGTCGCCCTTCTCGACCATACCGGTATAAAGGACTGGGACATGGAGGACGGGCTTGCTTCCGACAGGACGCGCGGTTTTGTCGAGGATGAAAAAGGGATCATATACATAGCTTCCACCGGCGGGGTATCCATGATGTCCCCTGATTTCAATATCACGCGCATCGAAGACCCGAGGCTGGACGGGGTGCTGATCGAGAGGATATACCGCTCGGCCGACGGGCTGATCTGCTGCAGCACATCGGATATGAAATGGTTTACCATCAGGGATGGTGAGATCGTCGAGTATATCGATCTGAACGATGTCGGCATAAGTAATATATGCTGCATCGTTCCGGATCCCGAAGACGCGGCAAAGGTCATGATAGGGACCGAGGACGGAGGCTTTTACCGCGGGGATATCAACGGTAGTATCGAAAATTTCGAGTACGTGGATATCAAACCTCTTTTCGGTGTACAGGATATCAAAATATACGGTGATCAGATATGGCTGCTGGGCCGCAGCGGGATAGGAGTGATCGACGGAGACGGCTTCCACAATCTGAACAGGCTCCCTCTGAACAATTCCGTTTCACACATGATAACGGACTACGAAGGGAACTTATGGTTCTCATCCACGAGGCAGGGGGTCATGAAGATCGTGCCTGACCGTTTTACGGACATATTCGCACTGTGCGGTATCGAAAACAATATCGTCAATGCGACCTGCGTCTCTGACGGCAAGCTGTTCATCGGTACGGATACCGGACTTGAGATCGTGAAGGATGACGAAGCTCTTTCATCATTCCCGGTCGATTCGGTAATGGAGGCATCGGGAGAGTATATCGGTCAATACGACCTCATCGACATGCTTAAAGGATGCCGCATACGCTGCATCACCGAAGACAGCAGCGGCAGACTCTGGATCTCCACCTGGGGCTCATATGGACTGCTTTGCTGCGATAACGGCAGCGTGACCGTATATAATGAGTCTGCGGGCCTGCCGAGCAATTATGTCCGTGCTGTATTCGAAGAGGACGGCGGCGCTGTTCTTGCCGCATGCACGGGAGGCATCAGCGTCATACGCGACGGCAGAGTGGAACGGACATACTCGAAAACCGACGGCATGACAAATACTGAGTGCCTTGATGTCGAACCTGCTCCCAACGGGGACCGGCTGGCGGCCACGAACGGAGGAGGAATAATCATCATAAGCGGCGACAGCGTCCGCAGCATCACTAAAAAGGACGGGCTGAAGTCGAATATCATACTTCGCATCAAGCATGACCCGAAAAGGAAGCTTTTCTGGATCATTACCGGAAACTCGCTCGCATACATGACCGAGGATTACAAGGTCAAAACGATAGAGTATTTCCCGTGCTCGGACAATTTCGATCTTTACGAGAACAGCAGCGGGGACATGTGGGTGATCAGCGGCATGGGCATATATGTCACTCCTGTCGAAGAGCTGCTCGCAGATAAAAAAATCAACCCTGTCCATTACGGGCTTGCCAACGGCCTCCAGAGCGAGGCGACTGCAAATTCCTTCAATTATCTGGATGATGAAGGTCAGTTGTACTTCTGCACCAGGACCTGCGTGACGAAGGTCAATATCGATGAGCCGATGGAGCAGATCGATAATCTCAAGCAGTCTGTCCCGTTCATAGATACGGACGGGAGAAGAAGATACGCTGACAGTGAAGGGAGATTCACCATTCCTTCGGATGTCAGGAAACTGACGATATACCCGGAGGTCTTCAACTATTCGCTTACCGATCCTGAGGTGTCATACCGGCTGGAGGGATTCGATAACAAAGTGGTCACCGTGAGGCGCAGTGAGCTGGATGCTGTCTCATACACCAATCTTCCTGGCAGGGAATACACCTTCGTCATGGATCTGAAGGATGCCCTGGGACACAGCAGCAAGACGCTGAGAGTCACCATAGTCAAAGAAAAAGCGATCTATGAACAGCCGTGGTTCTATGCGCTCTGCTCACTGGCCGGACTTGTGATACTCGGCTTCGTGATACACAAGTACGTTCAGAGAAAACTGAAGGCGCTTGAAGAAAAACACCGCGAAGAGGCAGAACTCGAACGCGTCAATAACGATCTTCAGATGGCGAAGCGGATACAGGCGAGCATGCTGCCGCATGTTTTCCCGCCGTTCCCTGATCGGAACGAATTCGAGATATACGCGTCCATGGATCCGGCAAAGGCGGTAGGAGGGGATTTTTACGACTTCTTCTTCATCGATAAAGACCATCTGTGCCTGGTGATGGCGGACGTGAGCGGCAAGGGCATACCGGCGGCCATGTTCATGATGAATTCAAAGGTGATGCTCCAGAACATAGCGGGCACCTGCAAGAGCCCTGCCGAGATACTCAAAAAAGGCAATGATACCCTGTGCAGCAACGAAGACAGCGAGATGTTCGTCACGGTGTGGCTGGGCATACTCGATCTGAAAAAAGGTAAGATCGTGGCGGCCAACGCAGGCCATGAGTATCCGTCTGTAAGGCACTTGGGAGGCGGATACGAGCTGTATACCGACAAGCACGGACTGGTGCTCGGAGGCATGGAAGGTGTAAGCTATAAAGAGTATGAGTTCGAGCTCGCACCGGGCGACAGCCTGTTCCTGTACACAGACGGTGTGCCGGAAGCCACCAACAGCAGTGAAGAAATGTTCGGCACCGACCGCATGATCGAGGCTCTGAATACGGACCCTGACGCGGCGCCGGATCAGATACTCGCTAATGTTCGTAAAGCTGTGGATGAATTCGTTATGGACTACGAACAGTTCGATGACCTGACGATGATGTGCATCAGATACAACGGGAG
>JAFRFA010000182.1:0-42039 GCA_017434585.1 Mogibacterium sp.
ATAAAAAATGTATCTACGTCAAAAATACGTCACAAGAAAATAGACCGTTGAAATTTCAACGGTCTACGGTCTTTTGTACTATTCGAATTCGATCGTGCTCACCGGCTTGTCGCTGATGTCCCACATGACTCTGTTGACACCCGTTACGGTCTTTATGATGCGGTCGCGGATAGTCTTCAGCATCTCCCATGGGATCTCAACGGATTCTGCCGTTACAGCATCGACTGTGTTGATAGCCCTTATTATGACAGGCCATCCCATGTAGCGCTTTCCGTCCTTGATACCTGTCGACTTCATGTCAGGAACGACGGCAAAGTACTGCCACGGAGTCTTATCCATCTTTCCGATCTCTTCCCTTACTATGGCATCCGCCTCGCGCAGAGCCTCGAGTCTGTCCCTTGTAATGGCGCCGGTGCACCTTACGCCGAGTCCAGGTCCCGGGAACGGCTGCCTGTACACCATTTTGTCAGGAAGGCCGAGAGCGGAACCGACGACTCTTACCTCATCCTTGTAGAGATATTTCACCGGCTCAACGAGCTCGAACTGCAGGTCCTCAGGAAGACCTCCCACGTTGTGGTGGGCCTTGACTCCGTCGGATTCTAGGATGTCAGGATATATAGTGCCCTGTCCGAGGAACTCGATTCCCTCGAGCTTCGACGCTTCTTCTGCGAACACATCTATGAACTCCCTGCCGATGATCTTGCGCTTGGTCTCCGGATCATCGACTCCTGCGAGCTTATCGAGGAATCTGTCGACAGCATCGACATAGATCAGATTGGCTCCGAGCTCTTCCCTGAATACCTTGATGACCATCTCAGGCTCGCCTTTTCTGAGCAGACCGTGATTGACATGGACGCACACCAGATTTTCGCCTATAGCCCTGATCAGCAGTGCAGCCACTACGCTTGAGTCGACGCCGCCGGAGAGTGCCAGAAGCACTTTTTTGTCTCCTACCTGAGCCTTGATCTCAGCGAGCTGCTCCTCGATGAACTTGTCAGCGAGTGCACGGGTAGTGATACGTTCCATCGTTTCAGGTCTCTTGTCCATGATATATACCTCCAAAATCTCATGAAGAGAAATATTTTGTCTTTTATCTGCCGTTTGATGAGTTTGCGTTGACTTCCTTCAGTATGACATCATGCGCTCCGCCTTCGACTATGCTTACAGCCGACACGAGAGTCAGCTTGGCATTTTTGTGGAAATCCTGGATATTGAGCGATCCGCAGTTGCACATGGTGGATCTCACTTTGTTGAGCGACATCTGCACGTTGTCATGCAGGGAACCGGCATAAGGCACGTATGAATCAACACCCTCTTCGAACTTGAGCTTCGCGTCTCCGCCCATATCGTACCTCTGCCAGTTGCGGGCCCTTGCCGAACCTTCGCCCCAGTATTCCTTGACGTAGCTGCCGTTTACCATAAGCTTTGCAGAAGGCGATTCATCGAATCTCGCGAAGTATCTTCCGAGCATTATGAAGTCGGCACCCATCGCCAGAGCAAGCGTCATGTGATAGTCGTAAACGATACCGCCGTCAGAACAGATCGGGATGTATACTCCGGTCTTCTTGAAGTACTCGTCTCTCGCCTGGGCTACCTCAAGGACCGCTGAAGCCTGTCCGCGGCCAATGCCCTTCTGCTCTCTCGTGATGCAGATCGATCCTCCTCCGATACCGATCTTGATAAAATCAGCCCCGCAGTCTGCCAGGAAGTTGAACCCGTCGGCGTCTACGACGTTGCCTGCGCCGACCTTGACGGTCTCACCGTAATTGTCCCTGATCCATTTCAGCGTGGCGGCCTGCCATTCCGAGTATCCTTCTGAAGAATCAATCGTGAGTATGTCCACGCCCGCGTCTATCAGCGCCGGCACTCTCTCTTCGTAATCTCTTGTATTGATGCCGGCTCCGACGATGTATCTCTTGTCTGCGTCGAGCAATTCGAGCGGGTGCTCCTTGTGCGAATCGTAGTCCTTGCGGAACACGAATGCCGTGAGCTTTCCGTTTTTGTCGATTATAGGAAGCTGGTTGACCTTGTTGTCCCATATAAGGTCGTTTGCTTCCGAAAGAGTGATGCCGTCACGTCCGTATACCATCTTGTCGAACGGCGTCATGAACTCGCTCACTTTTGTTGCCGGATCCATCCTTGACACCCTGTAGTCCTTGCTTGTCACGATGCCCAGCAGCTTACCGTCGGCTGTCCCGTCCTCAGTGATGGCGATGGTCGAATGGCCTTTTTCAGCCTTTAGGTCGAGCACATCCCGGAGCGTTGCGTCAGGCTTAAGATTTGAATCGCTCGGAACAAAACCCGCCTTGCTGCGCTTTGCTCTTCTGACCATTGCGGCCTGGCTCTCTACGGACTGGGATCCGAAGATGAACGAGATGCCGCCTTCCTT
Organism: Mogibacterium sp.; assembly: GCA_017434585.1. Lineage (GTDB taxonomy): Bacteria > Bacillota > Clostridia > Peptostreptococcales > Anaerovoracaceae > Crickella. Next base: position 2,390 of record JAFRFA010000182.1, read on the forward strand.
TGCCAGAGCGACCGCCATGTTGTCATCGGAGACCGCCTGCATGACCGCGGAAGTCAGAGGGATGTTCATGGAAAGCGCCGGCTCCTCACCCTTTCTGAATCTTACGACCGGAGTCCTGAGTGATACGTTCTCCGGTCTTGCGTCCATCCCGGAATAGCCCGGGATGAGCAGATATTCGTTGAATGTCCTTGATGGTTCCTTGAGTACTGTCGCCATTCTTCACCTCGTTTTCGTTTAAGTCAGTTTTTAAGACAGATTATATTATCTGATCAGCTGGATTTAGTTAAATATATCTAACCATTTGCCTGTTTTGTCCTGTTTCGTACAATATAGCACTAATATGAGGCAATTAAAAGCGAAATCGCTTTGTTAAAGACGTTTAACCTTTACACTTTTTCCTGTACACGATCCATCCTCAATCCAGACAATAAAGCGTCAACAGCAAAAGAGGCCGGTACCATTCAGTACCTGCCCCTTAATAATTACGAAGTAATTTTAGTTCACAGCGCTTCTGACTACATCATGCCCATTCCAGGTGCCCCACCTGCAGGCATTGCAGGTTCCGGCTCCTTGATCTGAGTGATGCCGGCCTCTGTAGTCAGGAGCATTCCTGCTACCGAGCCTGCGTTCTGAAGCGCCGATCTTGTGACCTTTACAGGGTCTACGATTCCGGCCTTTATCATGTCTTCGTACTTCTCGTTTGCAGCATTGAAGCCTGTATCGCCCTTTGCCTCCTTGACGGCTGCGACTACGACGGCTCCGTCGAATCCGGCGTTCTCTGCGATCTGTCTTACCGGCTCCTCGAGAGCTCTCATAACGATCTTAGCGCCTGTCTTCATGTCGCCTTCCTGCTTGTCGGCATATGCCTTGACAGCCTCGATGGCTCTTATCAGCGAAACTCCGCCGCCTGCAACGATGCCTTCTTCAACTGCAGCCTTTGTCGCGTTGAGAGCATCCTCGAGTCTGAGTTTCTTTTCCTTGAGCTCTGTCTCGGATGCAGCTCCTGCGTTGATGACAGCTACGCCGCCGGACAGCTTTGCAAGTCTCTCCTGGAGCTTCTCTCTGTCGAAGTCCGAAGTGGTCTCTTCGACCTGAGCCTTGATCTGGGCGATCCTTGCTTCGAGTTCAGCCTTGTCCCCGCCGCCGTTGACAATGACTGTGTTGTCCTTGTTGACCTTGATCGTCTCGGCCTGTCCAAGCATGTCGATCGTAGCTTCCTTGAGCTCATACCCGAGCTCTTCCGAGATCACCACTCCGCCTGTCAGGATGGCGATATCCTCCATCATGGCCTTGCGCCTGTCGCCGAATCCAGGAGCCTTGACCGCGACGACATCAAGCGTTCCTCTGAGCTTGTTGAGGATCAGAGTCGCGAGAGCCTCGCCGTCGACATCCTCAGCCACGATGAGGAGGCTTCTGCCTGCCTTCATGACGCCCTCAAGAAGAGGGATGATGTCCTGTATGTTGCTGAGCTTCTTGTCGGTGAGCAGGATGTACGGCTTGCTCATGACAGCTTCCATCTTTTCGTTGTTGGCCATGTAAGGCGAGAGATATCCTCTGTCGAACTGCATACCTTCGACGACGTCGAGAGATGTTCCGAGAGTCTTGGATTCTTCGACTGTGATGACTCCGTCCTTGCCTACCTTTTCCATTGCCTCGGCGATCAGTTCGCCGATCTCGGCATCGTTAGCGGAAACGGAAGCTACCTGGGCGATCGAAGCCTTGTCGTCGACCATCTTGGCGCTGCCCTTGAGATATTCTACTGCAGAGTCTACAGCGCCTGCGATACCTCTCTTGAGGACCATAGGGTTAGCTCCTGCTGTTACGTTCTTGAAGCCCTCTCTGATGATGCTCTGAGCGAGCAGTGTCGCAGTAGTCGTACCGTCGCCTGCCACGTCGTTCGTCTTTGTGGCGACTTCCTTTACGAGCTGAGCTCCCATGTTCTCGACCTGATCCTCGAGCTCGATCTCTCTCGCGATGCTGACTCCGTCATTTGTGATCAGCGGCGATCCGTAGGACTTCTCGATCAGGACGTTCCTGCCCTTAGGTCCGAGTGTGATCTTTACTGTGTCTGCGAGTTTATCTACTCCGGCGAGCAGTTTTCTGCGCGAATCCTCGCCGTAATATAATTCCTTTGCCATTTGTGATTCCTCCTTTTATATCCGTACGCCGACTACTTTTCGATAGTGGCGAGAATGTCTTTCTGACTGATGATGGTGTACTCTGTGCCCTTGTACTTGAGCTCGCTTCCGCCGTATCTGCTGAAAACGACGATATCGCCTACCTTGAGTTCCATAGGCTCGTCCTTTGTTCCCGGACCTACAGCCAGAACTTCGGCCTGCTGCGGCTTTTCTTTGGCGCTTCCCGAGAGCAGAAGTCCTGCTTCGGTCTTCTCTTCGGCTTCCATCTTCTTTATTACTACTCTTGCTCCGAGCGGTTTGATTCCGATACTCATTTTTATGCCTCCTGATTATTACTTTCTGTTAGCACTCTTCGTTTACGAGTGCCAATCACCAAACCCTATTGTACTCGCACTGAAGTGGTGTGTCAACACTTTAACGTGAACTTTTCTTCATAATAAAAGAGTCAGAAAGAGAGATGCTTTCCGACTCATTTACGGTCGCGATAGTAATAGAAAAGGTACTGCTGGGCATATCCCGCGAGGTCTCCGAACTTCTCTGCCGCGAACGCCTGCATCCCCCTCACATCATTCAGCTCGAATCCGTACATGTCGTTCATTATCTGCTTTACCCAGGTGTCCACCGGGAACGCCGCCGTGTCCCTGAGGCCGAACAGCATTATGCAGTTAGCGACCTTCGGACCGATGCCGTGGAAGCTCAGCAGCTCCTCTCTGCACCCGGGACAGCCTTCTTTCAGATACTGCTCCGCGCTCGCTTTTATATAGCTGCTCCTGTATCCTAGCTTCAGATCCGCAAGGTCTGACACAGAAGCCGCCGCGAGGGCTTCGGGATCCGGGAACGAATACATGGTCTCATTGTCCCTGCTCAGCTCTTCGCTCCCCTCGACAGGCTTGCCGTACGTTCTGCAGAGCGATTCAATGTTCTTTCTTATTCTCGGGATATTGTTGTTCTGGGATATTATGAACGAGATGATAGTCTCAAAGGGATCCTGCCTTAATATCCTTATGCCGCTTCCGTATCTGCATGCGTCGGCGATGCGGGGCTCCCCCGAAGCAAGGTCTCTTTTTATCTTTCCGTAGTCTGTGCCCAGATCGAAGTAGTTTTTCCAGAACTCCGCGTCCCCTCCGGACGCTTCGACAGTGAGACTCCCGTTTTCGAGTCTGATCCTTGCGATTTTGTCTCCTGCGGCACCTGCATAGGACCCGCCCTCTGCAGGTACCCATCTGAAACACTGGCCGCATTCAAAGGTATGAGTGAGGTCAAGGTCCTTTACGTTATCTATTTTTATGATCCTGTATTTTTTCAATTAATGCAGCTTTCTGGAATGCATCTCGTCGGCATCCCTTACTATATCTCTTATCCTTACGTTCACGCTTTCGATCGTGAACGCCGTCATTTCGGCCAGCGCCATGAACACGTCCCTCTGGAGCGCTATGCACATGCCTACGGAATCCGGATCTCTTATCGCCATGACATCTATAGTCACGGACATATTGGTCTGTTTGCCGTTGTTCATCCTGTCCACGACAACAAGGTGGGATTCATATTTCTCGGCCGCGATGCGGATGATGTCCCTTATCACCTGTTCGCTTATAGTGAAGCTGCCCGAATAGCTGAACGTAGGTCTCACCACGGTCCTGTCGTTCGGACCTTCATCCTCTTCCCGTTTGATCCCCTGATGTACGGCATTGCCTCTGGCCCTGTCGATGAAGTGTTTGATGGGATCCATGAAGTATCCGGCGAAATCGCGTCTCAGCTGTCCGACAGGCGCGGGTATGACGTGTTCGCCCTCGTCCTGTCTGAAGTGTCTGGCGATCTCGCGTTCCTCTTCGGTGGTGACATCCTCGATATATATGCGTTCGCCGATAGGTCCGATCCCGAGCTGTTCGGCCACTATATCGGTCATTCGGTCAGATGTGCCGATGATCATCAGCGCCTCCGGGCCGTAATGCCTGATGGCTTCCTTTACGGATTCCCTGTGGTCCTCATAATTGAAGAGAGCTGTTCGCATGGCCGCCGCCTTCGAAGCGCATTTCTTGGCCGACGAGCCCGCTACTATGCGGCCCTTGTATATGAGAAGGCCGTCATCGATTATGGCATCAAAACCGCGGCTCTGCGCTAAAGCAGTAGCCTGAAAGCTTTTTCCTGTTCCGCTTTTTCCCGTAAATGATGCGACTTTCATATTTTTTTAATATTATTTACTTTCAGCTTTGCCGGTGTTATACTTCGCTTGTAGATATTATCTTAAAGAAGGAGGTAACACCATGGCATATAAGATTTCTGAAGAGTGCATTGCTTGCGGAGTTTGCAAGGACAACTGCCCTGCTGAAGCAATCACTGAAGGCACACCTTTTGTTGTTGATGAAAGCAAGTGCATCGACTGCGGAGCATGTGCTGCTAACTGCCCGGTAGGCGCACCTGCTGAGGCATAGTCTGACACACAGATTATCAAAATCCCGTAGCTGAGGCTACGGGATTTTATTTTGCTTTCATTTTGCCCGGCGTCAGTCCCTGCCCTGTTCTTCCTTGCTCTTTATCATGAATGACAGAGCGTGCAGACTGTCGGAAAGATGCACCGACTCCAGCGCAACATCTTCAGGAACGACCAGATCGATTGGAGCGAAGTTCCAGATCCCTTTTACACCTCCGGCAACGAGTGAATCGGCCACCTGCTGGGCATTCTCTCTGTTTACGCAGATGATGCCTATGTCGATTCCTTCTCTGCTGACGTAATCTTCGAGGTCGGCGCTGTCAAGAACTTCCACATCGTTGATGACATTGCCGATGATCCTCGGGTTCACGTCGAACAGTCCTATGATATTGAAACCGATCTTGTAGTAATAGGTATAGTTCGTGATCGCCTGTCCGAGGTTTCCGACTCCGACGACAACGGTCTTGTATTCCCTGTCGAGTCCGAGGATCTTGTTGATCTCCCTGTAGAGCTTGTCCACTTCGTAGCCGTATCCCTGCTGTCCGAACTCTCCGAATGTATTCAGATCCTGTCTGATCTGCGATGCGGTATAACCGATCATCTCGCTGAGTTCGTTCGATGAGATTTTTTTGATACCTTTAGTCTGGAGATACCCCAGATATCTTCTGTAGCGAGGCAGTCTTCGAATGATCGCATTTGACACTTTCGTCTTGCCCATCGATGTCTCCCCCGCTTACTTGTGCTCCTCTACATACTTGACGATATCGCCGACCTTCGTGAAGTTCTCTGCGACTTCATCAGGGATCTCGATACCGTACTCGTCCTCTACTCCGAGGATGATCTCGACCGCGTCAAGAGAATCCGCCTCGAGGTCCTTCATGAAATCAGTCTCCATGGTGATCGTCGAAGCATCAACGTCCAGCTGTTCTGCGATAAGTTCTTTTATCTTGTCAAATACCATCTTCATTTCTCCTTTGCTGTATATCTTTATACAATACATTATGATTATATTATCTGCGCACGGCTATTTCAACAGAAGTTGTAGGATAATTAACAAAATTGTTGAAGTTTTTCACAATCATTCCTGGAGTTCCATCCATTCGTCGTAGAGCGAAGTTATCTCCTCTTCATTGGCCGCCATCAATGACGCGTTCTCGCTCATCCAGACCGGATCGGAGGCTTTTTCAGGGTCCTCCATCTGTTCCTGTATGTCGGCTATGCTGCCTTCGAGTTCGTGTATCCTCTTTTCTATGCTTTCCGCTCTTCTGGCCTTTCTTCTGTCTTCGGCCTCGCGCTGCTTCTTTGCCTGCCGCTCGGCTTCGGATGATCTTACGAGCTCCTGCGTTTTCCTGAGTTCATCGTCCCGCCCGTCAAGCTGCTTACTGGAGACCGTGCCGCCCGTTTCCGGAGCTCTTCCGGTTTTTTCCAGATAATAATCGAACCTGCCTTTATACTCGATGAGCCCGTGCTCAGTCAGTTCTAGTATACGGTCCGGTATGATGTTCAGAAGGTATCTGTCGTGAGAGACTATGATGAGCGTTCCTTCGAATTCCTTCAGAGCGTCCTCGACTATCTCCTTCGACTCGATATCCAGATGGTTTGTAGGCTCATCCAGCACCAGAGTGTTGGCTCCCGACAGCATCAGCTTGAGAAGCGAGAGCTTGGCCTTCTCGCCGCCTGAGAGATCCCTGACCTGCTTGAAGACATCGTCTCCCGTGAACAGGAACCTGCCGAGCAGCGACCTCATCTCAGTATCGGTATACAGCCGGTACGCGTTTTTCATCTCGCCGAGAACGGTCTCGCTTTCGTCGAGCAGCAGCTGGCCCTGGTCGTAATAACCGAATTCCACATTATATCCGCGTCTGAGGTAGCCGTCGTCAGGCTTCTCGAGGCCCATGAGTATCTTCAGCAGGGTCGTCTTCCCTATGCCGTTGTCTCCGATGATGCATACGCGTTCTCCCTTGCGTATGAGCATCTTCACGTTATCGAAGAGCAGCCTGTCTCCGAAGCTCTTCGAAAGGTCTTCGGCCTCGAGCACTTCACCGCCGCTCCTGAAGTCCGCCTCGAAGTTCAGCTTGATCTTCTCCTGTCTCAGCGCCGGCTTTTCGATGACATCCATCATCGCGAGACGTTTTTCCCTCGACCTCGCTCTCTTTGTCAGATGTTCGGTGCCGTGCTGCTTGAAGCGGCGTATGATCTCTTCCTGGCGCGCTATCTCGGCCTGCTGCTTCTCGTACTCACGTCGCAAGATCTCGTACCGCTCCTCCCTCTTCACCAGGAACTCCGAATAATTGCCCCGGTACGCCTCGAGGGTCCCGCTTCCGAGGTCGAATATGCGCCTGCATATTTTATCGAGAAAATACCTGTCGTGCGATACGACGATCAGTGTCCCTTTATATCCTTCGAGGTATGATTCGAGCCATGCGAGCATCCTCAGGTCGAGGTGGTTCGTCGGCTCATCCATCATCAGTATGTCAGGTTTGCTCAGAAGTATGCACGATAGGGCCAGTCTCGTCCTCTCGCCTCCTGAGAGCATGTTTATCTTCTTGCCGCGGTCAGCTTCGGTGAACCCCATATGAGTCAGCATGGCTCCGAGCTCGCTCCTGTACGTATAGCCGCCCTTTCTTTCGTATTCCTCTATCAGAGCGGTGTATTCGGCGAGATCGCTTTCAAAGCCCGCGCTCTCGTGATCGGCTATCGCAAGCTGCAGCTCTTCGAGGCGCTTTTCCATCGCGAAAAAATGTCTGAAACTCTTTTCGGCCTCTTCGATCACCGTACCGTTGTCCTCGAACTGATGCTGCTGCCTGAGATATCCTGTCCTGAAGCCGCTTCTTATATAGAGTTCTCCCGAGGACGGCTCGATGTCCCCTGCGATGATCGAAAGGAGCGTCGACTTTCCCGTCCCGTTGGCTCCTACTATGCCTATGCGGTCTCCTTCGTCAACGCCAAAACAGACATCCTCAAAAATGATGTCTGTCCCGTACGATTTGCTTATGTCCTTTCCGGAGATAACTACCATCTGTCAGAACTCCAGTCCCGGAACGGCGTCGAGATCGAGCCCGGTACGTTCGCCGGACCTGTATCCGTAATATGCCGCGGACGCGATCATAGCGCCGTTGTCGGTACACAGCACCGGACCCGGCTTAAGGACTTCTATCCCGTGCTCACCGGCTTTTGTCTCCATAAGATATCTCAGCCTTGAATTAGAGGCCACTCCTCCGGCCATGACGATCCGTTTCTGCGAGTACCTCACGGCTGCATCGACTGCTTTGTCGGCTATTACCTCTGTGACAGCTTCCTGAAAAGAGGCTGCCACATCGTTCACGTCTATTTCTCTTCCCGCCTGCTTCTCGCTGTTTAAGTAGTTCAGGGCCTGGGTCTTGAGGCCCGAGAAGCTGAAGTCGAGACTGCCCGGTTCAAGATAGACCCTTTTGAAGGCTATCGCGTCAGGATCGCCATCTTTCGCGGCTTTATCGATCTTCGGGCCGCCAGGATATCCGAGGCCGATGACTCTGGCCACCTTGTCGAAAGCCTCGCCCGCGGCATCGTCTCTGGTTCCTCCAAGCTTTTCGCAGCTGTTGTACTCAGGCACGTTCACTATCTCGGTATGTCCTCCCGATACGATGAGCGCCATGAAAGGCGGCTCAAGATCGTGATGCTCTAGATAGTTCGCGGCTATGTGGCCGTGCATGTGGTTGACGCCGATCAGCGGGATATCGCAGGCATAAGCCATAGCCTTTGCAGCCGCCACTCCTATCAGCAGCGCGCCGACAAGTCCGGGCCCGTATGTGACGCCGATAAGGTCTATATCAGACGCCTTCACGTCCGCATCGCTCAGAGCTTTGGCTATCACATCGTTGATGCGTTCGAGATGCTTTCTGGAGGCTATCTCGGGCACGACTCCTCCGTACTGCGTGTGTATATCTATCTGCGAGCTTATGACATTGCTCATCACAAAGCGGCCGTCCGCGACTACGGAGGCTGCTGTCTCATCACAGCTGGTCTCTATTCCTAAAGTCAAAAATTTTCCGTCTTTCATTTACAGTTATTCAGCGCGGTCAAATGCTCCCTTCGCAGCACTCATGTCGCACTATGACCGCGCAGCCTATACCTCCACAGTGATCTCAAACTCACCGAGCGCAAGGTCCATGAGGACCGCGTCCTCTCCCCCTTTGGCATAATAGCCCGGACGGCGTCCGACCTCGCGGAAGCCGAGCTTGCGGTAGAGCTCCATAGCTGCTTCATTGCCTCCTCTAACCTCGAGAGTCATCATCCTGCATCCGCCGTCTTTTGCCTTGTCGATAAGATGTCTCAGAAGCATCTCTCCGAGGCCCCTTCCTCTGAATGCTTTATCGATGACGATATTATATATCTGGGCCTCTCCGGCGACCGTCCTCATCTCGGTGTAACCCGCTGTCTCTCCGTCCGATTCGATAACGGCAACATAGATGTTTCCGTCCTTTGAGGTGACATCCTTTGTTATCTCTGCGGCGCTCCACGGTGAATCGAAGGAATCCTCCTCTATTCTCGAGATCGCCGGCACATCATAAAGTTTTGCCTGTCTTATGGTTTCGCTCATCAACGCAGCCTCTATACTTTTGCAGTCCGGATCCTGTCGCTCAGAGTGCCGGCCTTCAGCCTCTGTTCGGCCTCGGCAAGGCGCATGTATTCAGGCAAAAGATCATCGTAAGCGACCGTCGCGCCCTCTTCTGCCTTTCTCAGCGCGATCGCTGCGACCGCTTCCGCGTTCTGGTATCTCACAGCTTCTTCTGCGGAGAGATACGAGCCGGCCGGCATCACATCCTCGATGATATCGCCGTACGCGTCGATACCGTCGCCCGTGAAATACGCGGACGCGCCGCTGTATCCGGCCTGGATTTTTTTCAGTTCTTCGAGAAGGTCCTCTATCATGTACTGTTTTTCTTCAAGGACCGGGATCAGCGTCTGATTGTCCTGAGCGGCTGAATATACTGCAGCGTATGTCTGGTGTCTTCTGGCGTTGATCACCGGGACGATATATGCCGCCCCTTCCTCTGCCGCCCTGCGGAGCGACCCTTGTGCGAGCGCCTCTATGGATGAGATGCTTATGCACGGAAGTCCCAGCATCTGCGCCATCGTACGCGCCGTGACGACCCCTATCCTTATGCCTGTGAAAGAGCCGGGTCCGGCGGACGCAGCGACGTGAGTCAGGTCTTCCTTTCGTATGCCCGCCTTTTTCACCGCCTCGTCTATGAGAGAGATCATTCCTCTCAGATGGTTCATCTCTTCGGCGGAAGAGGCGCAGAAGATCCTGCCGTCATCATCGATGACGGCTGCCGATCCGTATCTGCCTGTAGTCTCAAGTGCAAGTATCTTCATATGCTTCAGTATATCTCCGCAGTCCTCTCGTTCTCGCTGTCTCCGTAGTTCAGGCTGACTATGAGGGAGTCAGCAGGCAGCACATCAGCGACGATATCCGCCCACTCGATAACGCAGGCGCCGTCGCCGTCAAGGAGTTCCTCTGCCCCTGTGTCGAGCAGCTCATTACCGCTGCCAAGCCTGTACACATCGAAGTGATACAGGGGCAGCCTGCCGCTTTTGTACTCCTTTATTATGGTGAAGGTCGGACTGCTTATCTCTTCCTTTACCCCGAGCCCTTCAGCGATGTATTTTGTCAGAGCGGTCTTTCCGGTCCCGAGGTCGCCGGTAAGAGCCACTACATCACCGGGCTCAAGAGCATCAGCGATCTCAAGGCCCAGTGATCTCGTGTCTTTTTCTGAATCAAGTTTTACTGTGCGCGGTCTTACTGTTTTCAAGCTGCAATATCCTTTTCATCAGTTTTTACGGTCCTGCCGCTTCCGTGCAGCAGGCCGGATATCCTCTTGTACAGCACGAATGTGAGGACAGCGTTGGCGCCCGATTTAACCAGGTTGAACGGGATGATCACGGTAGGGATCATCGCAGCGACAGCTGACCTCGGAGCTCCCATGTATACAGGAGTCACGATGAGATTCATGATGCACATCACGATCACAGAGATGATCACGCCTGTGATCAGCGCCTTTACCGCGGTCTTTTTGGTCTTTTTGCGGCGGTACATAACGCCGATCGCCACTGCCACTATGCCCGTAGCCACAAAGTGCATCAGGAACCCGTACAGTCCGTCGCCTCCGAGTCCGAATGCCTGTATGAGACATACTACCAGAGTCACTATGAGTCCTTCGACCGGTCCGTACGCGAACGCCGTGATGTAGATAGGCACATCGGCCGGGTCGTACACAAGGAAAGGCGCCGCAGGCCATGGTATCCTTACGATCAGCAGCAGCACGACAGATACTGCAGTCATCATCGCCAGTTTGGCGAGCTTTTCAGTAGTAAATTTGCTTTGGTTCATAACAGTTTTCCTCCTCTTGATGAACGGGTGGAATCTGTCAGGCATTAATAATGGCCCTGATGCTAGTCAAGGCCATTCATCACAAATCTCACTTGCAATGTTTCTTTCATCCGGACTATACCGTCGGTACCGGATTCTCACCGGTTCGGCCTGATGGCTCGCGGACTTAAGCACTTACGCTATCACCGCCGGTGTGGACTTTCACCACGCCCTGAAACAGATTATTGGGATATAACGGTAGTTTATTCGCAGCAGAGGGCGAATATCGAGTCAGCGTAGATATGAGCCATCTTCATCAGAGACTCGACGCTGATCTTTTCGTCCGCCTGGTGCATCGTGTTGTCTTCGCCCGGGAACAGCGCCCCGAAAGCGATTATATTGCCTATCATTTTAGCATATGTGCCGCCCCCTGTCGTGAGCGGTTTCGATTCGTGATCGCCCGTGTTCTTTCTGTAGGATTCGAGCATGGTGATCACTTCCGGATCGTCAGGCTCAACGTAGATAGGCTCAAGCACCGACCTGGTGACTATGCCGACGCGTCCGGAACCGAGGACCTCCTCCATGGCTCCGGTGACCTCTTCGGCAGTGCAGCTCACCGGATATCTTATGTTTATGGTGAGCGTAGCGATCTCTTCATTTATATTAGCGAGTCCGACGTTAAAAATCAATGGTCCGGACGGCTCATCCTCGCAATAACAGCCCATTCTCTCCCCGTGCAGGTCGAATCCGATCCTCTCGTTGTAGAACGCTATGAACTCGTTGAGTTCTTCGTTGGCGAAACCTATCCTGCTCAGGAAGTCCATGAGTATGCTGACCGCGTTGAGACCAAGTTCCGGACGAGCTCCGTGGGCCGCAACTCCTTCAGCCTCTATCACGAGCGCGCTGCCCTGCTTTTTCGTCTTCAGTTTGTGGCCTGTCTCTTCAGCGTAAAGTCCCGCTCTGTCAGAGATGAGATCATACTGCTCTTTGCTGCCCGAGATGACCGCCCTGGCGTTCGCCGGGACAGCATTCGGCGCCGTGCCGCCCTCGAGCTTTGTAAGCCTCAGAGCGTCCTTTGCCGGCTTCGTCGTAATCTTCTGGGCGAGTTCGAATATCATTATGCCCATCTCGCCGTTGACAAGAGGAAACCTTCCGTCGGGAGTAAATCCGGATTCCGGCTTGCCGCAGCTTTCAAGGTAATGTTCTGAACTCAGATCTCCGCTCTCCTCATCGAGACCGAGGACCAGCCTTATGTTCCTGCGGGGAACGATCCCGGCATCTTTTATCGCTTTCATGGCGTACAGGCACGCCACGACCGGGCCCTTGTCGTCGGATGTTCCTCTGCCGTACAGGATGCCGTCCTTTTCGGTCATGACAAAAGGATCACCTGTCCATCCGCTTCCTTCAGGCATCACATCAAGATGGCCCACGATCCCGAAGTATCCGTCCCCTCCTTCCGGAGCGCTGTACTGTATATAGCCCGCGTAGTTGTCGTCGTTGAACACATCAAAGCCCATCTCTTCGCCGGTCTTCAGCATGTGTTCGAGCGCGTCCTGAACGCCCTTGCCGAAAGGATATACCTCGCCGTCAGCAGTCCTTACAGCCTCACTGTTCACGCTTGGACAGCTGATCGATTCGCCGAGTGTTTTGATGATCTCTTCCCTGTAAGAGTCTAGTTTTTCCGAATAAGTCATCAGTAAGCCTCTTGTTCTCCGCTGTTTTCGATATCCTCGAGTTTTTTCGCTTCAGTCTCGCTCCTAGTCACATATTCCGTGACAGGCTTGCCTCCCTTTATGGTCGAGAGGGTCACCGCTCTGACTACGTTGCCCGTATTGTCGAAACTGAACACTCCGGTGGCGCATTTGAGATCTTTGAGATTTCTCAGTCCCGCCCTTATATCGCTGCCGGTCAGCGACTTTGAATTGTGTATGGCGTTGATGACCAGGAGATATGAATCGTATCCGAGCGCCGCGTTGTCGGTCGGCACGTCATCTACACCGTATCTGTTGGCATATTCGATCTGGAACCTCTGGGCCTCTTCGGTAGCGGTATCCGAGGTGTCGTCCGTTTTTGAGAGCACGGATTCGTACGGGAATACCACTTTTATGTTTTTATGTCTGCCCATCATAGCCACGAACGCGGCATCTCCCCAGTTCCTTGTTCCGAGATAGGTGACATCCGTCATTTTCATCTTTTCAGCCAGGGTAAAGAACGTATCCATTTCTTCAGGTCCCATGGATACGAAGCACGCTTCCGCCCCGGCGGATCTTATCTGCTTCAGGGCGTCCTTCATTTCGTCTTCGGTCGGCTGTATCTCCGGTCTGACCGTGACTGTCCTGTCTCTCTTGCCTCTCAGCTCCTTTATCTTGTCATAGAATCCGTCGAGCAGCGCCGATGTGCTGGTATCATTCTTTATCGTGATTACTCCTATGCTGTCGGCTCCGAGCTTTCTGCAGGCATATTCGGCAAGGCCTTCTCCCATCTGGGAGTCTGTCATGCATGCCCTGAAATAGTAATGGCTGCTCTGCGTTATAAGCGGATTCGTGGCAGACGGAGTGATAGCCGGCACCTTGGCTTCGTCTACATAGTCGGATATCGCCAGCGACGAGGCGTCTCCGGCGGCTCCGATGATCGCGACAGGCTTCATCTCGAGCAGGGCCTGGATCGCGGTATTTGTAGCGCTTACGGAAGACTGCGTGTCGACCTTGACGAGTTCCACTTTGTATCCGTCCACGTTATTGTATATGCTGTTGGCAAGTTCGATACCCTTAAGCTCGGCTATGCCCTTTTCGTGGTATCTTCCCGTCTGAGGTTCTATTACACCTATAGTAATGGTCGGTACGGTCTGACTGGCCGGATCCGGCTTTGTGATATACGTCTGCCTGAAGCTGTTGTATGTGGTACATCCGCACAAAGCAAAGACCATGCCGGCAGTTAAAGCCGCCAGCAGGACCGTTCTGATATATGATGTTGTTCCGTTCTTTTTCTTACTCACCGATGCTTTCTCTTATCACGCGGGCCATCTCATCGAGACCCGCTATATCGTTAGAGCTCCTTCTCAGAGCTGCCGCTCCGGGCAGTCCCTTAGTGTAGCGCGTTATATACTTTCTGAATTCCCTGACTCCTGTGTACTCGCCTTTCAGCTCGCAGAGCATCTCAAGTTGCCTTATCATCATGGCCTTTCTCTCAGCCGCCGACGGAGCAGGCGGGACCGGTTCTCCCCTGTACGCGCAGTCAAGCTCCCTGAATATCCATGGATTTCCGAGAGCTCCGCGGCCTATCATGACCATGTCGCAGCCTGTCTCCGCGAGCATGCTCATGCCCTCTTCGGCAGTGGTGACATCGCCGCTTGCGATCACAGGCACCGACACGCTTTCCTTTACTTTTCTAATTATGTCCCTGTCTGCTGTACCGCTGTAGTACTGGCCGCGCGTCCTGCCATGAACGGCTACCGCTGCGCACCCGCCTTCTTCGGCGGCTTTTGCCACCTCAGGAGCATTGACCGCATCTTCGGTGAATCCCTTTCTTATCTTGACCGTCACGGGTTTTGAGGACGCGGACACTGCAGCCCTGACTATCTCGTACACAAGGTCCGGATCTCTCATCAGAGCAGATCCGTCTCCGGAGCGCACCACCTTCGGCACGGGGCAGCCCATGTTGATGTCGAGCACCCTGTTCGGAAGGCTGTCGAGCTCCCTCGCGGCATATGCCATCACCTCGGGTTCGCTGCCGAATATCTGTATCGCAGTCGGGCCGGCGTTCTCGGGTATGTATGTCAGTCTGCTCGTCTTGCTGCCGCCGTAGTACAGACCCTTGGCGCTCACCATCTCGGTATAGGTAAGTGAAGCGCCCTGCTCTTCGCAAAGCGTACGCATCACTGCGTCGGTAAAGCCCGCCATCGGAGCCAGCAGCCAGGGATTCTTCAGTTTCAGGTCGCCTATGTTCATGTAAAAGCAGTATCAGTCCTGCAGGACCCTCTTCTTGTTGAGGCCCCTGTTCTTTTCGTGGATCATCTGGAGTCCGTCGAGAGTGAGCCTTCTGTCGATCTCATCGATACAGGATACTCCGCTCTCGACCATAGTCGCCATTCCGCCTGTAGCCACTACCTTTATATCTTCAGGCCGGCATCCGAGCTCGCTGCACATCTCCTGTTTCATGCCCTTCACCATGTGCTCGGTAAAGCCCATGTGTCCGTAGATAAGTCCGGATCTCATGCCTTCGCTCGTGTTTCTTGCGATGAAGCTTCCCGGTATCTCAAGATCGACGTTCGGCAGTTTAGCAGTGTGCTCGAAAAGCGCCGCAGCCTGTGTCTTGATCCCCGGCGCTATCGCGCCTCCGAGAAACTCTCCGTCCGCCGAGACGCACGAAAAAGTAGTCGCGGTCCCGAAGTCTATGACTATGAGGTTGCCGCCGTATCTGGTATGGGCTGCGACCGCATTCACTATACGGTCTGCGCCGAGCTGGCGCGGATCATCGTATCTGACCTTGATCCCGGTCTTGATGCCCTGCTCGACTACGATCGGGTTCTTATCGTAGTATTTGAGACACATATGCTCGAGCGTGAACAGAAGAGACGGTACTACAGACGATATGATCACATCGTCTATGTCTTCCGGACCGATATCCGCGTATCTGAACATCGAATTGATGATGGTGCCGTACTCGTCAGCAGATCTGTTGTTGTCGGTCGCGAGTCTCCAGCTCTCAATGAGCCTGTCGCCCTCGAATACTCCGAGCACAATGTTGGTGTTGCCCACATCTATCGCAAGCAGCATATCAGTCTTCCTCCAGTCTCTTAAGCGCGAGCGCCATCGTGAGTCCCGGGATCACCCGGTTCGCCGTCATCTCCGCGCCGAGTATCTCGTTGGCTTTCTTGAGCCTGTACTGCACGGTATTGTTATGTATGTTCATGAATTCGGCTGTCTTGTTGCTGTTCATGCCCGCATCGAGCACGAATGTGGACAGCGTATCTATGAGCATCCTTCCCTTGTTGCGTGAAACTTCTCTTTCGAAAGGTTCAAGAAGGTCCAGATACATCTTTCTCTGCAGCTGCGATCCGGTCTGCATGTATACACAGTCGCTCACCATGGAGATCTCGTACTTGGAGAACACTCTCTTGAACGGGAATATCTTCTCCATGTATCTGCCTGTCTTGTTTATCATCTTGAAGCCGTCGACGCAGGTCTCGAGTTTTTCCATTCCGGTGATGTGGAATATCCTCTCTTCTCTGCAGACCGCCTTGAGTTCATCGAACATCGCTAAGCAGGCGTTCTTGACCTCGATGCCTCTCTCCTGTCCGTCCTCGACGTATACGATCCCGTAGATCTCTTCTGCTTCCTTTGTTACCAGAAGACCGAAGCCGGAACTCTTTCTGTGCCTATCGAGTATCTCGAGGAATCTTTCATGATCATCATGCGGGTCCTTGATATAAAAGGCGCTGGTGAACTGCATGCCGCGAAGGCCCGACTCGTCGAGCAGCGTATGGCAGAACGAGATATCGCCCCTGACTGCGGACTTTATGAATTCTGCTCTCGAATCCCTGTCCGGAGTGTACTTCCACATGCCGATAGCGAGTTCTATGGTCTGAGCGAGCTTGCTCATCTCGGCAGCCGAATACTCGTCCTCGTTGTCGACTATGACCAGTATATATCTGCTGTCCTTGATATTGATGAAGCCCCAGTATGTCACGACGCTTTCGATCTCGACGCGTGTGAATCCGTTCATGTTGAACGCATCGAGCTTCCGTGCCGCCTGTACCGCATCCTCGATCTTTACAAGATGTCTTGTCTCTACAGTCAGGATGGTATTGAACTCCTCCGTCATCAGCACTACCTGATAGTCGTTGTTCATCGCCGCCTCGCGCAGCGCCGCAGGGAAACTGCTGTGCTTTTCGAAGTTGAGCAGATGATAGATCGAGTTGTTGAGTATATTGTCGCTGTAGTTCTCTCCGTAGAGTATCTTGTCGAGCACCTGCTCGATCAGCATAGAATATGTGACATTGCCGTTGTCTGAGATGGTTATGAGAGGCAGGCCCGCGCTTTCGGCCGCACGAATGACAGCCGGAGCGATATCGGTCACCCCTTTTTCGTTCAGATATACGACAAGAGCGCTGATCCCTTTTTTGCCCAGCGCGGTCACAGCCGCTTTCTGCGCTTCGACGTCATCTCTGCTCGTCCAGAAGTGAGTGATGACCATCTGTTCGCTGATTCCGTTTCTCTCTACGCCCATGCCGAGGTCGTCCTCGTCCAGGACTGAGACGCTCCTCACGCGCCTTGAGCACTCATCGCTGCAGGCAAGCACGCGGCTTCCTCTGAAAGCATCCAGTTTAAGGCAGTCGTTTACACTTATCTTCATTGAGATTCTCCGCTATTCGTCATCTTCCTTTTCAGGAGTTTCCTTCTTTTCAGGAGCTTCCTTCTTTACGGAAGCTTTCTTCTTTTCGCCTCCGGCCTGTCTCGAAGCAGATCTTCTTTTGAGTTCAGGCAGATCTCCGGCTTCGACTTTGCGGTCTATCCCGTTGATCTTATCCTGTATCCTTTCGATCTCTTCCTGTCTTTCGAGCCTTTCCTGCTCCTGTATGCGGGCCGACTCTTCAGCTTCCTTCTTGTTTTTGCGGGCAAGCTTTTTGCTCATGTCTTCGACCTCTTCCTTTATGCCCTCAGGATCGATCTCGCCCTTGAACAGTCTCTCGAACTGGTCTCCGTCGAGAGTCTCAACGAGCAGCAGAGCCTGCGCGACTCTCTCGAATGCCGCATCGTTTTCGATGAGGATCTTTCTAGTCGCATCATAGCAGTCGTTAAGAAGTCTTCTTATCTCATGGTCGACCTCTGAAGCGACTTCTTCGGAGTAATTCTGACGTGTCGAAAAGTCCCTTCCGAGGAATACCTCATCGCTCGAACTGAACGAAACAGGTCCGAGTTTTTCGCTGAATCCGTATTTCGTGATCATCTGGCGGGCGATCTCCGTGGCTCTTTCGAGGTCGTTGCTCGCTCCTGTTGAGATGTCTTCGAGCTTGAGCTCTTCGGCCACGCGTCCTCCCAGCAAGTGCTTGATCGTATTGATCATATGGCCTCTGGTCTCGAAGAACCTGTCTTCTTCAGGCAGCCACATCGTGAATCCGCCGGCCATGCCCCTAGGTATGATGGTGATCTGGTGTACAGGATCGGCATCCGGCGTCGCTCTCATGACGATGGCATGGCCAGCTTCGTGGTAAGCGGTGAGTTTCTTCTCTGCCTCCGAGATGACTCTGGACTTTTTCTGCGGTCCGGCCATGACCTTTGTCGTGGCTTCCTCGATCTCGTCCATCCTGATCTTAGTGCCGTTGCGGCGCGCCGTAAGAAGAGCGGCCTCGTTGATGAGGTTCTCTATGTCGGCCGGTGAAAATCCCGGAGTCCTCTTCGCGAGGATCTCAGGCGAAACATCGTCGGCAAGCGGCTTGTTCTTCGTGTAGAGTCTGAACAGTTCTTCTCTTCCTTTGATATCCGGCATCCCGATAACGACCTGTCTGTCGAACCTTCCCGGTCTCAGCAGGGCCGGGTCGAGAACGTCAGGTCTGTTTGTCGCAGCGAGGATGATTATCCCGATGTTGCCGTCGAATCCGTCCATCTCTACCAGCAGCTGGTTGAGGGTCTGCTCTCTTTCGTCGTTTCCGCCGCCCAGGCCTGCGCCTCTGCGCCTGCCCACAGCGTCGATCTCATCGATGAACACGATGCACGGAGCATTCTTCTTGGCTTCGGCGAAAAGATCCCTTACGCGGGAAGCTCCGACGCCGACGAACATCTCAACGAAGTCGGAACCGGATATGGTAAAGAAAGGCACGCCCGCTTCACCCGCGGTGGCCCTCGAGATATATGTCTTGCCTGTACCCGGCTGTCCTACGAGCAGCACGCCCTTCGGTATCCTGGCGCCGAGCTTGCTGTACTTTGACGGGTTCTTGAGGAAATCGACGATCTCAGAAAGTTCGACTTTTTCTTCTTCGAGGCCGGCAACATCATCAAAGGTGATCGCCTTGCCGTCGTTCTTATACAGCCTTGCCCTGTTCTTTCCGAACTGGAAGGCCTGCTTGTTGCCGCCCTGGCTCATCATGAAATAGAAGAGGAATCCCATCGCCGCGATCATGAGGATCGTAGGCAGCAGGTTGAGCAGAGTGTACTCGCTCTTTGGCGGCTCGCTGTCGAGCTCTATCTTTCCCTCTTCGAGCATAGGATTGAGCTTTGTCTCTTCAAGCCAGCTGATCTCGACAAGAGACGGCGCGTATGTGATCTCTCTGGTACCGTCCTTCTTGGTACCCGTGAGCTTTCTGTCAGTGATGTTTACGCTCTCGAAATCTCCCTTTTCAAGATGCTGGGCAAACTGTGAAAACTTGACTTCCTTGATATCGGAATTCTGTGCGAAGTTGCGGAACATCATCGACATGCTGAGCACGACGACGAATATTATCAGGTATGTACCTGCGCTGCGTCCGAAGTTTTTCAATTTATATGTTTCCTTTCCCCTTTATTTTTCGATTTGATTTTCTAAAAGCGGTACTAAAAACGCCGCAAAATTTGTGTCCCGAGCACAAATTTTATCACATGGATTCCCCTAATTCAATGAGAAGAACCCTTTCTGTTGTGTCGGAAATCTGATATTTTTGTGAAAATCTGCCCTTCGCCCTTTCTCTTTCGCCGGTGAAGTGCGGATCAGGCAGTATCCACAGCACCTCGCTGCCTATGGCGGCCATCAGCATGCTGTCTCTGGCGTTCCTGCTGACCTTTGAATCCACCAGCAGATCCTGTATCTTCTTGCTGCCGTTTTTCATCGGCAGGTAGTCTCCCTCGCGCCTGGTCCTGAGCACTATCTCTCCTATACTGCCCGGATGCTCCGTATTGAAGCTGTCGAAATCAAAGGCTGCATACGGCTGTTCTTCGTCAGGCTCGAACTCTCTTGCCGGTATTACCTGCGGCAGTATCCCGATGCTCTCATCCGGCTTCAGGACCTCGTCTTCTCCGGAGAAGATGAGGTTGTCGTACTCTCTGTAAACTCTGATGCCGAGAGGCAGATCGATGCCGGCCGACGGGTGTTCGCTGTACATAAGGTCCATTATCGAGTTCACGATCTCGTACGTCGCGTTCGACTCAAGCCCCAGCACCTCCAGCATCATCCTTACGATCCTGCTGTTCACCGGAGGCGGATTGTCCTTCGCTTTCGAAAGGTCGAGCACAGCCCTGTCCTTTTCGTCGTCGAAACTGATGCTGTCTCCGTACTCGCTCAGGGCGATCTCCCTGAGCAGCATGTCGTCCATATATGCGAGCCTCGCGAAGCGTCTCAGATGCTCTCTGATCTTCGGATTGTAATTCTTTTCGAGATAAGGAATCAGCTCGTTTCTGATGCGGTTTCTCGCGTATTTATTGTCTCTGTTCGAAGGGTCGATGTTTGGACGGAGCCTGTTTTCGCTTATGTACTCCTCTATTTCCTTTCTTTCGACTGAAAGCAGTGGACGCACGATGAGATATCCAAGTTCGGACATCCTTACCGCGGGAATGCCTGCAAGCCCGTGAGGACCCGTACCGCGGATAAGCCTGAAGAGCACGGTCTCGGCCTGGTCGTCCGCGTTGTGAGCAAGAGCGATCATTATACGCTCTCCCGGTATGCCGTCCTCTTCTACGCTGCGCGCCACGTCATCGAATATCTCGTATCTGATGATCCTTCCGGCCTCCTCTGTCGATATGCCGGCTTCCTTTGCAAGCTCGTCGCACGAGGCTTCGAACAGTTCGATATCCAGATCCATGCGTTCGCATATCTCCGCTATATGATCGGCCTCCGCGTCAGCCTCCGGCCGCAGTTTATGGTTCACATGGACCGGCACTATCATCAGGTCGAACATGTCGGAGATGCTCACAAGAGCGTGCAGAAGGCACAGCGAATCCGGACCGCCCGATACTCCGACAATAACGGCGGAGCCCGGCGCGATCAGTTCGCTGTCTACTATAGTTTCTATGATGTGATCTCTTTTCATATCGTTATCCCGAAAAAGCGTTTGCCGTTTTCGGTCAGGATGCGGGACGCTTCATCGTATTCCATTCCTTTTATCATTGCCATGCGCCTTACTATGTGTTCGATGTACGGCGATTTGTTCGGTCTGCCGCGAAGGGGCTCCGGAGCCATATAAGGCGCGTCAGTCTCGGACATCAGGTACTCTATCGGAAGCTGCCGCACGACCTCTGCCGCCTTCTTCCCGTTTTTGAAAGTCACAGGTCCGCCCAGTGACATGGTCGCTCCGAGTTTTGCATACTGAAGAGCGAGTTCCGGCGATCCTGAGAAGCAGTGCATCTGCACCCTCGCGTCAGGCTCTGTGCCTCCTCCCGCAGCGGGCCTTTCAGGGAACCACGCCTTTCTCTCATCCGAAAACGCCCCTTCTTCCTTCAATATATCCATGGTCAGCTGATGGGCATCCCTTGTGTGTATCATTATCGGCATCCTGAGCTCGTTCGCCAGCCTTATCTGCCTGCGGAAGAGTTCCTGCTGTTCTTCTCTGTCATCGGTGCCGTAGTAGTAGTCGAGTCCGATCTCGCCTATGGCAACAGCCTTCGGATGCGCCGCGAGCTTTCTGATCTCTTCCAGATCAGCTTCAAGCTTTTGTTCAGCCTGCCGCCTCTTTTCGGGGTCATCCCCGCAGATGCCGGCGTATTCAGAGGCATGATCCGGATGGATCCCCACCGCGGCATAGCACCACGGATAGTCTTCAGCATCCTTCAGTGCGAGCTTCGCCGCCTCCACGCAGTCAGCCACATCGATGATGCAGCCCACATCGGATGTCTCTATCTCGGCCGCGAGTCCCATGCGTTCCTCTTCACTATATTTTTCAAAATTCAGATGTGTGTGCGCGTCAAAAAGCATAATTCACTCCCGGGCCGTTCAAACGGTGTAAAATCCGGCCCTGTTACGGAAACTATACACCATTTGACACAGATTCCATCCATATTTCACATGATTCGGGCCGGATGGTGTAAAAAACTGCAATTATGCCGGATCCATACACCGCATTTGCTGAAATCGGGTGTATGGATCCGCGATATCCGGCAAATATTACACCATTTGCCGGTCAAAATGCTCAATTCTTCCGAAAAACACTAAAGGATGGTGTATCGTTTTGCCATTTCTATGAAATAATACACCATCCTCGCTTTCATTCAGCTGTTTTACGGCGGCCGCGTCATGGTTTTACGCGGCCGCCGGTCTCATCTATTTCGCAGCCGCTCCTATCTACTTTGCAGCCGCAGCGCCGAGAGCGTACAGTTCTTCGAGTTCCTTGTCGATGTCGAGTCTCGGGAAGAGCATGTCTCCCTTCTCGACTGTGCATCCGTCCATCTGATAGAACTCGAATGCGTCTTCCCATACGACCGGCACACCGGCAAGTCCGAGCTGCTCTCTCATGCGGTCTGTAGTCGTGTGCATGTATGGCTCGATCAGTATCGAGACTATCCTCAGTGCCTCGGCGAGGTTCCTCATGACGGTGTCGAGCTCGGTCTTCTTCGATTCGTCCTTAGCGAGCACCCACGGCGCCTTCTCGTCGATATATTTGTTGGCTCTCCTTATGAGCACCCATATCTCCTCGAGGGCCATGTTGAACTGGAATTCATCCATGTTTGCAGCTACCCTGTCTGCCGTGGATGTAGCAAGAGCGATGAGTTCCTCATCGATGGCATCCTTCGCCGCTGCTTCAGGAACTTTGCCTCCGCAGTACTTCTGTATCATCGAGATCGTTCTCGAGAGCAGGTTGCCGAGGTCATTGGCAAGGTCGAAGTTCATCCTTCTGAGCATCACCTCGTTGGTGAAAGTGCCGTCCTGGCCGAATGTGTATTCTCTGAGCAGGAAGTACTTGAGCGCATCGATGCCGTAGCGGTCGATCAGCACTACAGGATCGATGACATCCTGTCCCTTTGCCGCCTTGGACTTGGATACTTTCTCTCCGCCCATCAGGAGCCAGCCGTGTCCCCTTACCTGCTTAGGAAGAGGCAGATCCGCGCTCATCAGCATCGCAGGCCATATGAGCGAATGGAACCTTACGATCTCCTTGCCTACAAGATGGCAGTCGCAAGGCCAGTATTTATTGAACTTCTCGCAGTCGTACGGCCCGCCGAGCGCCGTTACGTAGTTGGACAGCGCGTCGACCCATACGTACATTACGTGCTTCGGATCGTTCGGCACAGGGATGCCCCAGTCGAATGATGTACGGGATACGCAGAGATCCTCCATGCCCTGCTCAACGAAGGCCACCATTTCGTTGCGTCTCGTCTCAGGCACCAGGAAGTCCGGGTTTTCCCTGAAGAGCTCGAGCAGTCTGTCGGCGTACTTTGACATCCTGAAGAAATACGCCTCTTCGCTCGCCTTTGTCACAGGTCTGCCGCAGTCCGGGCAGCAGCCGTCCACGAGCTGGCTCTCCGTCCAGAACGCCTCGCATTCCTTGCAGTACAGTCCTTCGTAAGTTCCGAGGTAGATGTCTCCCTTGTCGTACATCCTCTTCCAGATCTCCTGGACTCTCTCCATGTGTCTCGGCTGTGTGGTCCTGATGAAGTCGTCGTAGCTGATCTCCATGGTCTCCCAAAGATTCAGTATGCCGCCAACGATCTCATCGACGTACTCCTGCGGAGTGACGCCCTTCTCGATCGCTTTCGTCTGTATCTTCTGGCCGTGCTCGTCGGTCCCCGTCAGGAACATGACGTCATAGCCCTGCAGTCTCTTGAAACGCGCCATGGCGTCCGCCATGACCGTGCAGTATGTGTGTCCGATATGCAGATTCGAACTCGGATAGTAGATAGGTGTCGAAATGTAATATGTCCCTTTGTTTTCCATGTTTTCCCTTCCCCGCTCGAATGAGAGCGTCTAATAAAAAACCAACATTATGATTGTACCACAAGCAGCCTGCCGTGTCATTTGCAAATGCTTTCCTTCATGCTCCTGCAGTGGACCTCCTCGAGTCTTTCGCTTGAGGCCGTCTTTGCGATGATGAGCTTTATGAGCCTGTCGAGACCCGAGCCTTCGGTGTAGTCCGCCGCCTCGAAATAGCGTATCCTGTTTTCGGCAAGCATCCTGAGGACCCTGTCCTTGCTGCCGGTATCCGGATCATACACTCCGACGGAATAGCCTCCGTACGAATTGACGAGCTTCATGCACGGTATGTCCGTCTCGCTGTCACCGATATACACCATGTTGCGGAACGGTATCCTTATGTCTTCAGGCGCGAAGGAGTCGTTGACCGAGTCATCGTTCACATCGAGCACGCCCTTTGATATGCGGAAGAGGAACTGCGTCTTTCCTGTATAGTTGACCACCTGGGCAGGCCAGACCGCAACGCCGTCCTCATCGTAGCAGAACGAGCTCGCATATATCTTTTCGAACTCTCCCGCTACCTCGGTGCCCTCGATCATTTCCCGCAGTCCTGAAGAGAGTATGTAGTGCTCTACGATCACGCCCTCGGCGTCTCCGTACCCCCTGACCCTTGAGAACCACTCCCTGACGCCCGGATACAGCTTGACCCTGGCGCCGTAGCTTTCGAGCATGTCCTTCCTGAAGATCTCCTTGCCGCGGGCCTTCCTGAGCATCAGGAACATCCACGCGAGCGTCGGATCCATATCCCGTTCGGCTGCAAGCGCGTTCGACTCGGCCCAGAATCTGTCCTGGTCCTCATAGTCTATGGCCTGCAGGTAACCCTGCGCCTGCATGTTGTCGGGCGAGAGGGTCTTGTCAAAGTCATAGCATATGGCCATCACCGGCCTGTCTTCCTTTGTCTTTCTTTCGTACTTATGCATGCTGCTCCTTTGCTGCATCCCGTCGCTGTCAGTAAGTCGTATTATTGTATCATAACGGAGGCAGGATATGCGGGCAAAAAAACGCACCGGATCCTGTCCGGTGCGCATGATGCTGATCCCAGCTTTTTCCGGGATCACAGTTTGTCCCGGTTTTTACCTTACCTCTACCAGCTCGATCGCGAAGTTGAGCGCCTTGTCCGCCATCTGATGGTTGCAGTCGAATGTGACGGTCTTGTCATCGATAGCCGTAACCAGTGCGTCAAAAGGTCTGCCGAGAGTATCCTGAAGCATCACCTGGTCTCCGACTTCGAGGTCTTCAGACCCGGCTACCGTGTCTCTGTCGACGGTGATCACCAGCATGTCCTGATGATGTCCGTAGGCGTCTTCAGGTTCGAGGTGCACCTCGATCTTTTCTCCCGGCTCGAGTTCTGCCACAGCGCGGTCAAAGCCCTTTATCATCTGGCCTATGCCGCATACGAATTCCAGAGGGACTCCCCTCTCATAGCTCGACTCGAACTGCTCGCCGTCATCGAAGGTGCCGACATAGTGGACTTTCACAGTCCTGCCTACGTTCTTCCCCTCGAAGAGGTACTGAGGCTCGCCGCATCCCGGGCATCCGGAACATCCGCCCGCATCGGCACAGCCGCCGCAGCCGGCCTCATCGTGATGATGGTCATGACCGTGCTCGTGGCCATGTTCGTGATGATGGTCGCAGTTGACTCCCGTATCGACGAGCTCGCCCCTGAGCCATGCTTCTACTGCCGCGTCGGCATCGCCTTCGGCTCCGGCGCATATCTGCAGTCCCGCAGCGGTAAGAGCGTCCTTGGCGCCCTGTCCCATGCCTCCGCAGATCAGGGCATCTACACCCCTGTCCGCGAGCAGGTCAGCCAGCGCCTCGTGTCCCGTGCCGTTCGTGTCCATGATGCTGCCCGATACGATCTTTCCGTCCTCGACTTCATAGATCTTGAATTTTTCCGTATGTCCGAAATGCTGGAAAACATTTCCGTCTTCGTAAGTTACGGCTACTCTCATAATTCTAAAAAACTCCTCTGTCTTATTTCTGCTGTCTTCCGATCTCGAGGCCCATCCTGAACGCCTCGACGTTAGGTGCGATCAGTTTTTCCTTGGCCGCGAACTTATGCTCGATACCCTTTACTATGACCTCTTCAGGCACAGCGTCGGTAGCTCCGACATAAACGCCGAGCATGATGACGTTGAGTGCTCTCGGGTTGTCGATATCGATAGCCATCTGAGTGACAGGGGCCTTTACGACCTTGATGTCGTCTCTCTCGATCGGATCGGTAACGATCGTGCTGTTCACGAACAGGGTCCCGCCCGGTTTGAGGTTAGGAAGGAACTTGTGCAGCGACGGTCCGTTCATTACCACGAGGTCCTCAAGGTTATAGCTTACAGGCGCGCCGATCTCCTCATCGGAAATGACTACATAGCAGTTTGCCGTGCCGCCTCTCATGGCAGCGCCGTATGAAGGGAAGAACGTAACGTTCAGGTCAGTGGCCTGCGAAGTTGCCTCTGCAAGGAGCTTGCCCATCGTCATGACTCCCTGTCCGCCGAATCCGGCGATCATAAGATTTCTTTCCATGGTCTTCCTCCTTTACTGTTTCTTCTCTCCGCCGTCTCTGAACACTCCGAGAGGATATTCCTCGAACATCTTCTCTCTGAGGAAGTCGAGCGACTTGAGCGGATCGAGTCCCCAGTTTGTAGGGCAGCTCGTCACGATCTCTACCATGCTGTATCCCTTGCCCTCGAGCTGATACTCGAAAGCCTTCTTGATGGCCTTGCGGGCAGCGATAACGTGCTGAGGAGTGTCGCAGCTTACTCTCTCGATGTAGTAAGGAGCTGTCAGCTGGTTGAGGATCTCCGACATGTGCATCGGATATCCGTGCTCTTCAGGGTTCCTTCCGCCCGGCGTAGTGGTCGACTTCATGCCTACGAGCGTCGTAGGAGCCATCTGGCCGCCTGTCATTCCGTAGATTCCGTTGTTAACGAAGATAACCGTGAAGTTCTCGCCTCTGTTGGCAGCGGACATCGTCTCGGCGAGTCCGATAGCAGCAAGGTCTCCGTCGCCCTGGTATGTATATACGAGCGAGTCCGGGGACGATCTCTTGATGCCTGTGGCCACAGCGCCTGCTCTTCCGTGAGCGGCGATGGTCTCATCATGCGTCACATAGAACTGTCCGAGTCCGCAGCATCCTACGCCCTCTACTCTTACGAGGTTGTCGAGCTGTCCGAGCTCTTCTGCTGCCTCGCCGATGATCTTGTGGATCGTGCTGTGCATGCATCCCGGGCAGAAACCCGAGACAGCGCCCTCTATGATGCCTTTGGTCCTGGCATAGACTTTCTTTTCTTCAGCCATTACAGCACCTCCTTGATGAATTCTTCAGCGCCTTTCAGAACCTGATCGTTCGTCAGGAGCTGTCCGCCTGATCTCAGGACTTCCTTCACAGGGACTCTGCCCTGGACCGCATAGTCGATGTCCCATCTCATCTGGGCAGGGATGGACATCTCTACATCGATGATGCCCTTGACTCTGCTGAAGTCGAGATTCTTGAATGTATCGTACGGGAACGGCGAAAGAGTGATCGGTCTGATCATTCCGGCCTTTACGCCCTTTGCTCTGAGCTCTCTGATGACAGCTCTGGAGATACGGGCCGAAATGCCGTAAGCTGCGAATACGATCTCGGCGTCGTCCATCATGAATTCTTCGACTCTGATGTCCTTGTCCCATGTCTCGTACATCGCGGCCGCCTCGATATTGACCTTCTCCTGTCCGTCGCCTACCGAACCCGGTCTGCAGAAAGCCTGCTGTCCGAGAGGGTGTCCGATGATGGCTCTAGGCAGGAACTTCTCTCTGCACTTCGCGAGTTCTTCGTCTGTCTTCATCGGAGGAAGAACTACAGGCTCCATCATCGTTCCCATGACTCCGTCCGTGAGGACGAGCACAGGGTTCTGGTCTCTTTCTGCGAGGTCATATGCCTCGTAGACCATGTCCACGCACTCCTGTACCGAATCCGGCGCGAGTACGATCATTCTGAATCCGCCGTTTCCGGAAGCCTTTGTGGCCTGCATGTAGTCCTGCTGTGCCGGCTGGATAGCTCCGATTCCAGGGCCGCCTCTCTGTACGTTGACGTATACCATAGGGATACGGGCGGAAGCGCAGTAGGACACGCCCTCGCTGTAAAGCGATATTCCGCAGGATGAGGACGAGCTCATCGCTCTGATGCCCGTCGAAGCCGCTCCGTACAGCATGTTGACGGAAGCTACCTCGCTCTCGCCCTGTACGAATGTGCCGCCTACCTCAGGGAGCCTTCTGGCCATGTACTCAGGGATCTCGTTCTGCGGTGTGATAGGATAGCCTGCGAAGAAGCGGCATCCTGCTCTTACGGCCGCCTCGGCGATAGCCTCGGTGCCTTTCATAAATACACGATCTGCCATTTCAGTCTCCTTTCCTATCTCCATACCTCGATCGCCGACTCAGGGCAGATCTGGGCGCACATCGCACATCCGATGCAGTCCTCAGGTCTTACGGAAGTCGCGTAGAGGTATCCCTTGGAGTTAACATCACTGCCGATCTCGATGCACTTCTTCGGGCAGGAGATCACGCAGTAGGAGCATGATTTGCAGGCTTCGCTCGTAATTTCGATTCTTGCCATGTAATTCCCTCCTTAGAAATAATAAATATCTACTAATCAACCCATGAATAAGTAAGGTAAAGATCTACAGGTATGAGGGCCTTGTCTGTAAGAGCCGAGGCCTCTTCGAAGATCTCTCTGCGGACGCACGCGCTGTTGACTTCAGTGAAGCCGTCGAGCAGTTCGTCCACTTTGTCCAGTCCTACCATGAATTCATTAACTGTGGTGGCATAGCCAAGATTAGGATTGGCCAGCATGTATATGTGATCGAGTCTCATCGATCCGAGTATGTGCCGCATGGTGCCGTCGATGGAATCGACGTCCTTCGTCCAAGGTCTGTACGGATTTATGATGTATACAGGAACGGAATCGTCCTTTGAGAGAAGGTCGGCGTACGCACCGGCGAACTTCGCTGCCTGATGGCCTCCGCCGATATCGAGAAGGGTATAATTATCGCTCATCAGCGACACCCTTACTCCCCCTACCATGACCGGAGCATCGAGGTACTGATCCTGATAGATGATGTTGACCCCCTTTTTCGCGAACTCCTCTTTCATGTCACGCGACCTGTAAAGAGGCTTGGTCTGGTCGAGATCGAAAAGGTCGACCGGTCTGCCTGTCTTTTCTGCAAGCTTAACGGCAATATTGAGCACCAGCTCGCTCTTGCCGCTGCCTGCCTCTCCAATGAAGACGAAGTTCTTCTTTTCGTCCATCAGCTGTTCAAAGGTCTTGTCCGCTTCGTAAAAAAGTCCCATTTATAAAAAATGCCGTCCCCTGATGATTCGGAGCCGGTTCTTCGATATTATCCGTGGATACAGTTGTCCGGATCGTCCGCGGGATGCATCACCGCTTCAGATACCTCTACTTTTATATCGTATTTTGCGCTTTTTTTCAAGTGAATGTTTTGTGAAACGGAACGTATAGAAAAGGAATAGTTCCTTTTGACATGTTCTCTGCTATTATAGATGTATGAACATCTTAAGTATTACAGCACAGAAGCCGCACTCCACGGGGAGCGGCACATATCTCACCGAATTGGTGAAGTCATTTTACAGAGCGGGCCACGACCAGGCTGTCGTCTGCGGCATATACCCCGATGACGAAGTCTCGTTCCCGGAGGGAGTAAGCTGTTATCCGGTATACTTTGTCGGAAAAAACGAGGCAGGAGGCATACACTTCCCGATAGCCGGGATGTCCGATATCATGCCGTACGAATCAACGAGATACCGCGACCTCACACCGGAGATGATCGATGAATTCGAGCACGCATTCATCGATGCGGTGGACAGGGCCGTCGACAATCTCGACCCGGACCTGATCGTGTGCCATCATCTCTTTCTTCTCACGGCTCTTGTCAGAAAGCACTTCCCGGACCGCAGGATCTGCGGCATCTCGCACGGCACGGACCTGCGCCAGATGGTGAACTGCCCTGCTCTTGCAGAGATGATAAGACCTGAGATCGCGAGACTGGACATGGCATTCGCGCTCCACGATGACATGGCCGGCCGCATAAGGGAGCTTTTCGGCATGGATCCGGTCCATGTGAATGTGCTCGGCAGCGGATACAACGACAGGCTCTTCAACGCGGAGGGAAGAGAGCCATACAAAAAAGGCGATCCTGTGCGTCTATGCTACGCGGGCAAGATAAGCCGCCCGAAGGGAGTTCCCGAGATGCTCGACGCTCTTGAACTTCTGAACGCCGATCCGGACGTGCCGGGGTTCAGGCTCGCCATGGCCGGGGGATGCCAGGATGAGACCCTTGCGCACCGCCTCGGGGACCTTCCGTCATACATAGACTGCCTCGGCCAGATACCGCAGGACATGCTCGCAGAACTCATGAAGAAGAGCGATGTATTCGTTCTTCCATCGTATTTCGAGGGACTGCCGCTCGTGCTGATCGAGGCCATGGCATCGGGAGCCCTTCCGGTCAGCACGGATCTTCCGGGAGTCAGGGAATGGATAGACTCGAACGTGGGCGGCCCGAACGTCAGATACGTACCTATGCCTCCTATGAAAAGCATAGACGAACCTGAGGATGAAGCCCGTGCCGGATTCGCGGCGGAACTCGCCCGCGTCCTGAAAAAAGCAGTGCTTGATATCGCTTCAGGCGATGCTCCCGGACCTCTTCCGGACAGCTCCTCGATCACCTGGGATTCTGTTTCATCCCGGCTGACGGATTATTTCCTTTAAGTTTATACATCCTTCACGATTAGAGCATTGCGATATGCTAATATCACGATAAGCGGAGTATCATATATGCTTCGCTTATTTTTATTCTGCAGGTGCTGAGATGCGGAGAGGAGGTCATCATGGATATTGAAAAAGCAGCTGAACGGCTGACCAAAGCGGTAAAGGGCTTCCACGACAGATTCAAGATCATGTACGGTCAGATCTGTATCCGCATCGACAAAAAGACCTATCTCAGCACAGGAGGCAGCAAGATCCTCGCCGGGATCCTTCCGGAAGAGTATGTTGTATGCGACATGCGCGCGGGATGGCCGGGAGAGATCTTCAGGAACAGGCCTGATGTCAATGCGGTCATCTACGGCATCTCCGCAGACACTGTCAGTGTTTCGCAGGACAGCGATATCATCCCTGTCACACTCGAGGATCTCGCAAGACTCACTGGTTCGGGTCTCAGGGTAGCGGCTGACGCCTCCCCTGCTTCGATACTCGCTGCTCTGAAGAATTCAGACGTCTGCCTCATCAGGGGCGCCGGCGCCATTGCTGCGTGCAGCAATGCCAGAAAAGCCGTCGCGGCCATCCAGATAGCCGAAAAGGCATGCGAAGCTGAAGTGCACGGGAAGATGCTGGGCGGAACCGTCCCTATCCCTTCCGAGGCTGCGGAAAGATACCGCACCAACTTCTTTTCGGACTACACAAAAAGAAACGAGGAAGCCCATGTGGATTTCATAGGTTTCGACGAGGATGAATTCACCGCGCGGGCCAAACTCGTGGATTTCGGAACGGCTCTTGTGAATCACGATCTCTCATACGGTTCGTGGGGGAATCTGTCGGTCAGGCTGAATGACGAAGAGATGCTGATCACCCCTTCTTCAATGGATTACTTCGACATCAAGGTCGAGGATATAGTAAAAGTGAATATCAACACGCTGGAATACGGAAGCCAGCGCATGCCGAGCAGCGAGGTAAGGATGCACGCCATGGCGTACAGAGAGCTTCCGGACTGCGGAGCCATGATGCAGACGCGTTCAAACGCCATAAGCGTATTCGCCGCGTGCGAAGCGGGATTCAGGCTCGGCGAGGGAGAGCTCCAGGATCTGATCGGTGATGTCAGGGTGACGCGCTATGCCCCTCCGGGGACGGCAGAGCTTGCCGAAGCCGTGGTATCCACTCTGAAGAAGACTCACGCCTGCATCATCCCTCATCACGGAGGAGTATTCTTCGGCCCGTCGCCTGAGGTGGTGTTCGCTATAGCCGAAGCAGTCGAGTTCAAAGCCAGGAACCTGCTGAACTTCGACACATCTCCTCAAACCGAGGATGAAGAAAACGAACAGAAATGATCACAGCCGGAGGAACGATCCTCCGGCTGTTGTGTTTTATCTGCATGATCCCTTCGTGTCTGTCATACGGCAGCCCGGTCTGCTCCCCCGGCAGCTTTCTTTGCCGAAACGAATTCTCCGTAAGTGAATACGGCAAGTCCTGCCCATATGATGAGAAGCGCGACCGCCTGCACCCTGTCAAAAGGCTCTTTGAACACAAATATCCCCAGAAGCAGCGACATCGTTGGACTGATGTACTGACACAGCCCGATGACCAGCAGAGACACCTTCTTCGCGGATACACTGAAAAGCCCCACCGGGATCAGCGTGATCAGTCCGCTCAGGAACATCAGCGCATACTTGCCCGGAACTCCCATGCTCAGGGCTCCGATGCCCCGTGTCTCGATATATATGATAGCGAAGAAGCATATGACCGCGTATACCATAGTCTCGTACACCATGGTAAGAAGGACCGGCATGTCGGATGTCTTCTTTATCGCCGAATACGCCGCCCATGTGCACGCAAGCCCCAGAGCCACGCCCGGGACCTGTCTGTAATGCACCAGTATGATGACTATCGCCGCGGCAGCGAACAGCATGGCGGTAAGATTGTATTTCGTGAGCTTCTCCCTGAACACTAAGATGCCCACAGCGCATATGACGATAGGCTCAATGTAATAGCCTATGGATGCCTGTATCACCCTGCCGGATGTCATGGCCCATATGTATGTGCTCCAGTTTGCTGTAAGTATGAGGCCGGCGGTAAAGTACTTCCTTCTGACGGCCCTGTCCCTCAGCGGCCCCCACACCTCTTCCCTGCTGAATCTCAGGCGCGCAGCGATATACGAGTACACGAACATGGTGACTATCCTGTACAGGATGATGATCCATGAAGGTATAGGCATCAGCGCCTGCCAGTATAAAGGGCATACGCCCCAGAACAGCTGGCATCCTATGACGCAGAGCAGCCCCACTGTATAGTCGCTCATCGGCTCCCTGGTTTTTTTGACAGCTTCTGTCTCCACACTCTCTCCCCCGGCTTTCCGTTACAGTCCGAGCTCTTCTTCGGCGATCTCCGTCGCTATCCTTATGCAGTCGGCGCAGGTCGTGAAGGCCTTGCCGCCGTTTCCTGTCTTTATCTCGCTGCAGATCAGGCGCTTTGCCCTCTCGACGAACTTTTTCTGCATGGCGGCTGCGGACCTCATCGTCTTCGCCTTTGTCTGTCCCGCGTTCTCTGTATTTCCGTCGCTGTGGACAAGACCGGCGAGCATGACCGCTCCGCTCAGTGCGCCGCAGACTCCTTTAGCAGTTCCCATGCCTCCTCCGAAGCCCTCGCCAAGTCTGTAAAGCAGGGATTCATCCATCCCCGCCTCATCAGCGAAAACGCACGCTACCGCCTGGCAGCAGTTATATCCGTTCCTGTGTTTTGCCACAGCCATTTCTGCTCTGTCCATGTCTGTCTCCTCCTTTAATTATGTCCGGCCGCTGCCGGACTCTTTTGATTCGCCACATATACTACCACATCGCCGCGGAGATTTCCGATAAAAAATACTGATTGCTGTGCAACACTTACGGCTGTTTGAGATACTATATATATGAGAGCTCTCAGGAACGGAGTGTGATCACTCCTGATATTTGAGGACATGACATGGACGAAAGACTTATCAATGAAGCAATAGCAGGCAGCAGGGAAGCCTTCGCGACGCTGTACGGCTCATACAAAGACAGGCTCTACCGCTACGCGCTTTACCGGCTGGGCAGCCCCGAGGACGCCGAGGACGCCGTCGGTGAATGCGTCCTTGCCGCCTGGAAAAACATCGGAAGCCTCCGAAGCAGCAAGGCGTTCAGTTCCTGGATCTTCAGGATCCTGTCGAACTGCTGCGCGTCGCGCATAAAAGAAGCGATCGGTTCGCGCGAGGGCATCGAAAAGGTCATCAGAGAAGGCGGTTTCATCCCGGGCGGCTCAAACCCTTCCCTCGCTGTCGAACTGAACGAGGCGATGGCAGAACTGAGCGATCAGGAGCGCGAGATCGTACTGCTTTCAGTCATAGCAGGCATGACAAGCAGCGAGATAGCCGGACTGACCGGTCTCCCTGCAGGGACCGTCAGATCGAAGCTGTCGCGCAGTCTTGCAAAGATGCGGGAGTTCTTATCCTGAGGAGAGATCAGAATGGACAACAGAGATTACATAAAGAAAAAATTCGAAAACGACGGGATCAAGGCACCGGAAAGCCTTTCAGAGGACAGCATCCTCAGGATGCTCGAGCAGGCAGACGGAGTCCCTGTCCCGGAAGCGGCTCCGGATGCAGCCGGCAAAGAAAAGGATTTTGCAAAGGCCTCGCCGAAAAAACGCACCTGGATACGTCCCGAAAACAGAAAGGTCCTCGCCATAGCGGCATCCGCCATGATAGTGATCTTCGGCATCGCCGCTCTGAGCCCTCTCATCGGCAGAGAGCCTGACACAGCGGCCGTGGACGGCGAGCTTTACGAATTCAGAAGCACATCCGAAATAGAGAGGATGATAAAGAGTCTCGACGATCAGCCGGCCATGCATATATTCCAGAAACGCGAGCAGGCGGTCGAGGAGACCCTGGACTATGAATCCGGCATGGCCGCTGAAGAAGGTGCAGGATCCTCTGCAAACGATTCCGCGGCAGGAACCTCCGGTCAGGATATGCCGGCGGGATCCCATTCCGAGACATATCTGCAGGTCGATGATGTCGATGAAGCGGACATCGTCAAGACCGACGGCAGGTACATCTACTATGTCAACAAGGCTCAGGAAGTCGTGATACTTGAAGCAAAGGACGGCGAGACCAGAAAGCTCGCGTCCATCGGCAACAACGGAGTAGAGAATTACGTCGAGGATATATTCCTCAAAGGCGACCGCCTCGTGACCGTAGGTAGGATATACCGTGACAATGACGGTTCAGGCAGCACAGGCATCGTCGTATATGACATCAGCGACCGGAGCAGACCTGAAGTGCTCTGCGACTTCTGCCAGAGCGGCATCATCGTATCGAGCCGCATGGTCGGAGACTATATATACCTCGTTACGAACGATACAGTCAGCAAAGGCGGACGCGTCGTGCCGGTATGCGGTCCGTACGACAGCTGCAGCGAGCTCGGTCTTTCCGATATCCGCTGCGTGCCTGATCCTAAAAATCCTTCATATATCGTGCTGAGTGCGGTCGACACCGCCTCCGGCAGACAGGGAAAGTCGGCCACAAAGGCTGTATTCGGAGCGAGCAGCGACATCTACTGCAACGACCATGCGCTCTACTCCGCATCCGAAGAATGGGATGAAGAGAACGGAGACACCTTCACCAGGATAGCAAGAGCGCAGTTTGACGGGCTCGATATAAGGTTCGACAACACCTGCAGGGTCCGCGGCTTCATCGTCAATCAGTTCTCGATGGATGAGCAGAACGGGTATTTCCGCATCGCCACCACCTCGGAGAGGAACGGCATGGATGTCAATAACCTCTACGTGCTGGACGGCGAACTCAGAGAAGCCGGAAAGCTTACAGGCTTTGCGAGAAACGAGAGCATCAAATCCGTTCGTTTCATGGGCAGCAAGGCCTATGTCATCACCTATGAGGCGATAGATCCGCTCTTCGTGATCGACCTCGTGGATCCGGCAGACCCGCGTATCGAGGGTGAAGTCAAGATAGACGGCTTCTCCACCCTCCTCGTACCGGCGGGCAAAGACAGACTGCTCGGGATAGGACATGCGACGGGCGACAATGGCTACGGCGGAGAATACGACAGCGGACTCAAACTGGCCCTCTTCGACATCTCCGACCCGTCGGCGCCGAAGGTCATCGACAGCAAAGAGTTCGAGAACATGACAAGTCCTGCGCAGAGCGACCACCACGCTCTGACAGTCAATACTGAAAAGGGCTGGTACGCGATCCCTTACGACATCTATAACTACGAAAACTCCTCCGGCGATATCGTGGTCATAGAAGATGCCGAAGCCCCTGAGACCGCTGCTGAAGAAGCAGGCCCGGCCGAAAACTATCACCAGGCGGGAGTCCTTTTATTCAGAGCTGACGATGATATAAGTGTGGTCGATCAGCACGAGATCGAAGCATCACAGCTCTTCAGGAACGTATTCATCGGGGACTGGATCTACGCCCTCGATGCGGACGGAGTCGCAGGAAGCTTCATCCCTGGATCATGAGCATAGCTCTCATATCATAATGCAGTATAAGCCGCGATCACACTCACACAATGGTCGCGGCTTTTACATTGTGTATGAACTGACAGAACTCTGCCAATCATACACAACCCGGCCGTATTTGATACTTTGGATGACCTCATTTCTGCATCCACGACAGTGGTTTTGTGTATGTCAGAGAAGTATTCAGAAAATGATACACAACTGCACAAATGCAGCGAGCACCAGGGCGGAGTTAGACAATATGAAGTGACCTCACATTTGTAGCAACGTGGATTTACCCGTATACTTGAATAGTCGCTAAACCATTCAAAATGCGGGGGTTACCGCATACAAAGGAGGTCACTGTGAAAAGTATAATCTACGTTGGGATGGATGTCCACAAAGCAAGCTTTACACTTTCCTGTTTTTCCGTTGCTACGCAGGAGACGTTCGCCACAGTTAAGGTGGAACCGACAGCAAAGGCTGTCAAGCAATACCTAGATGGGGTCAAGCTCTCACGAAGCGAAGAATGCGAATTCGTATGCGGCTACGAGGCTGGTTGCCTCGGTTATACGCTGTATCACCAACTTACAGCACTGAAGATCAGGTGTGTCATCATGGCACCGACTACGATCCTGCATGACTCCAAGAGAGTCAAGACAGACAGACGCGATGCTGAGAATCTTGCCAGATGCCTGGCATACGGCGGATACAAAGCTGTATATATACCTACTGCTCAAGATGAAGCCGTCAGAGATTATCTGCGCATGCGCGATGATCATAAGCTTATGCTCAAGAAAATCAAACAGCAGATCAACGCCTTCTGCCTGAAGCACAACAAGATTTACTCCGGCAAGTCGAAATGGACACAGGCGCATGTGAAATGGTTAAACAGCCTTGAATTCGACGGATATCTGCAGGACTCATTCAACGAATATATGATCACCTATCGTGAACTCACAGATAAGGTCGAAAGGCTTGATGCACAGATCGAGCAACTTGCAGATCTTGAAGAATACCGCGAAAAGGTCAGAAAGCTCATCTGTCTCAAAGGAATCAAAACTCATACGGCGCTGTCTCTCATCGTTGAAACCGGTGACTTCAGCCGATTTGAATCAGCCGAGCGCTATGCTTCATACATTGGTCTGGTTCCGGGCGAGCATAGTAGCTCTGAGGATCAGAATCGTCTCAGCATCACTAAAGCCGGTAACAGGCATATGCGTCTGCTTCTGGTCGAATCCGCTCAGTGTTATTCACGGGGAGTTCCTGCACATAAATCCAAAGTGCTTAAAGCACGACAGAAGTATGCATCACCAGAAGTCATCGCTTATGCTGACAAGGCATCGATCAGACTTAGAAGAAAGTATATAAAAATGGAGCTCGTCAACAAGAAAAAGGCTAATGTCGCCAAGACTGCGGTCGCAAGAGAACTTGCTTGCTTTGTCTGGGGCATGATGACCGACAATATAGCGTAAGTTTTCAAGGAGCAGAGTCACGTTAGGGACTGTTCATCGTTCGCTCTCACTTGAGCTCACGAGGTATGGCAACCAATCATGCTCGCTCTATTGCTGCTCAGCAGGCCTTAGGAGGGGCTGCTGTCGCAGCGCGGCGCTCTTGGGACAGACCACAGGTAATGCCAAAGATCAATGTTATCAGCATCACCATAGTTGTACGTTATTTCTCCGGAGGTATCCTGCAAGCGCTTTGGCTTGTATGATCAAGGTTCAGCTATCTACGTTTACACTATGATGGCACAGATTAATCTGTGATCCACGCGGTTAGACGGTAGAGCTCACGGTGGACCATTGACCTGCGGTATCCAATCCGCGTATATCAGAGTGGCCAATACCGGGAACTGTATTTGCTAAAGCGTTTGCAAGATACCTTCGGGTAGTGACTTTTCTAAAGCGGAATTTCCTCTTGACAAAGGGTCACTTCATATCAGTGTAAAGTAAATGTGGAGTTTTTGAAGAGCAGAAAGAGAAGAGAATGCGCGCTGCAAGCCCGCCCCAATCTGGGACCCGCCCAAGCGCGCAAAAAATAGAGATTGATTCCTAATGTAGAATAAAAGAACCAACCACCTACAGAAAGGAAGCATCTCTATTATGAAAAAGATTATACACCACGTAGAAGCATATTTGGAGAAAGTTTTTTCAGTACATGTATACGGCATCACAGATCTTGATGCAGCAGCAAGTGAACTGAAGAAAGACAGCGATGAGCTCAGCCGGAATATATTGCAGGTCCTCATCGAGGAAATGAACAAGGCCCTTCGAGAAGACAAGACTTCACGGAAAGAGATGGGACTTGTGATGAAAGAAAAGGACAGGCCTCGCAGCATACTGACAGAGTTGGGAGAGATCCGGTTCGACCGGGACTATTACTACAACAGGAACACAGGCAGCTATGAAACCCCTCTGGACCAGATGCTGAGCGTGCAACAGCGAGCCAGGATCGGAGAAACGATCAGCGCCGGCCTTGTAACAAAAGCGACCAGTGAATCATACGCAAGAAGCAGCCAGGATGTGACAGGAGGTCTGGTAAGCAGACAGTCAGTGAGGAACCATATCCTTAAAGCTCCTGAACTTGAGAAGCAGCCGGTGAGCAGCGAAAAAAGGCAGATAAAAGTCCTGGATATATATGCAGATGAAGATCACGTGCATCTGCAGAAGCCGGGAAAGAAAAAGGGCAAGAAGAACAAGAGTGTACCGCTTGTGACTGTCACCGAAGGCACCGTGAAGATAAGTGAAGGACGCAACGCTACGGTCAATCCTATGCATTTCGTAGACGAAAAGATGGACAGCAAAGATCTGTGGGCGAGCGTAGAAGGATTCATAGACAAGGTATATGACCTGGATGATCTGGAGACAATAAGGATACACGGAGATGGCGGTTCGTGGATAAAGAACGGCCTTGAGAACTTCCCGAATGTTGAGCATGTGCTGGACGGATACCATCTGCAGAAATATCTAAGAGCGATCAGCAACAGATTCCCAAAGCAAAGTGTAAGATACAGGATCAATGAGGCTCTTGCAGCGAATGATCGAGACAAGGTAGAGGCGATCATTGCAAGCCTGATGAAAGAATGCAAAAGTGAGAAGGACTATGAAAAAGTCCGAGAACTGCATACATATCTGTTTTCGAACTGGGAGGCAGCAGTCAACAGGTTCAGGGAAGACATGACCGGCAGCTGCACAGAGGGTCAGGTCAGTCATGTCCTGTCTGAGAGATTCAGCAGGAATCCGATGGGATGGAGCGAGGAAGGCCTCGGAAAGCTGTCAAAGCTGAGAGTCTTCTGCAAGAACGGAGGAAAGATAACAGCAGTACATTTCAAGAGTTCGTTCAAATGTTCCGAGTCATACAAAGCATACGCGAAGCGCTGCCTTGATGAACAGATGAGAGACTATGACTTGAGCTGGATGAGTGATCTGAAGGAACGATATGTGTTCGACACAGCAAGCGGAACACAACAGGCGATAAAACAGATAGGCAGGATCAGATGGGACGTGCTTAACTAAAAAAAGCGCGAGCTTGGGGCGGGCGCTATGTGACATAGGGCGGGCTTATGCGAGCGCAAGCGTTAGGAGTCAAGCAAAAACTCCACAATAAGTTGACACTATC
>JAFRFA010000183.1:0-1898 GCA_017434585.1 Mogibacterium sp.
CCGAACAGACACTATGCTCACGTAGACTGCCCGGGACACGCTGACTATGTAAAGAACATGATCACAGGAGCAGCTCAGATGGACGGAGCTATCCTGGTAGTAGCAGCAACAGACGGTCCGATGCCTCAGACAAGAGAGCACATCCTGCTTTCGAGACAGGTAGGCGTACCATACATCATCGTATTCCTTAACAAGTGCGACATGGTAGACGACGAAGAGCTTCTTGACCTGGTAGAGATGGAAGTAAGAGAGCTTCTTGACGAGTACGAGTTCCCTGGCGACGACACACCGATCATCAGAGGATCCGCACTTAAGGCACTTGAAGATCCAACAGGCGAGTGGGCAGACAAGGTAGTCGAGCTCATGGAGGCAGTAGACAGCTACATCCCAGAACCTGAAAGAGCAAACGACCAGCCGTTCCTGATGCCGGTAGAGGACGTATTCTCGATCACAGGCCGTGGAACAGTAGCAACAGGAAGAGTTGAGAGAGGAATGCTCCACACAGGCGATGAGGTAGAGATCGTAGGACTGACAGACGAGAAGAGAAAAGTCGTCGTAACAGGCGTAGAGATGTTCAGAAAAACACTCGACGAGGCAGAGACAGGCGACAACATCGGCGCACTGCTGAGAGGCGTACAGAGAACAGAGATCGAAAGAGGACAGGTTCTCGCAAAGCCTGGTACTATCCATCCGCACACAAAGTTCAAGGGACAGGTATACGTACTGAAGAAGGAAGAAGGCGGACGCCACACACCGTTCTTCAACGGCTACAGACCGCAGTTCTACTTCAGAACGACAGACGTAACAGGAGATCTTCACCTTCCTGAAGGCACAGAGATGTGCATGCCTGGAGATAACGTAGTGATGGAGATCGAGCTGATCACACCGATCGCTATCGAAGAAGGACTGAGATTCGCTATCCGTGAGGGCGGCAGGACAGTAGGTTCGGGCGTTGTAACTGAGATCATCGAGTAATCAGAAATCTGCGTTTTACAGATATGCAAGGACGCTGCTTCGGCAGCGTCTTTCATTATGCCTTCACAAATTGTCGGGCGAATATGTTATACTTTGCGTTGACAATAACTGAGATATCTAAAGGAGGATATAACAATGGTAAAGATGCTCGATAAAGACAATTATGAACAGGAAGTAATGAAGGCTGAAGGCACCGTTCTCGTAGATTTTTACGCAGACTGGTGCGGACCTTGCAAGATGCAGGGACCTATCGTCGAACAGCTCGCAGAGGAGAGGAAGGACGTTAAGTTCTGCAAGCTCAACGTCGATGACGCTGCGCCTATCGCTATGGAACTCGGTATCAGCAGCATACCGACCATCATGGTCGTAAAGGACGGCAAGATCACTTTCAAGGAAGCCGGACTCATGCAGAAAGTCCAGCTTGAGGCTCTTCTGTAAGGAGGCAAAGCATGCTGCTGCTGACAAAAGAAGACATAAAAAAAGTATTCACCATGAAGGATGCCGTCGCTGCTGACAAAGAATGCTATAAGGCTTTCAGCGAGGGCAAGTTCGATGTGCCGCTCAGAGCGGTGATCAACGGAAGCAGCGGCAATTTCCTTTTCATGCCTGCCTACAGCGAAGAGATGAAGGCGGCAGGACTCAAGATAGTCAATATCATGCCGGGAAACCCTGCCAAAGGTCTGCCTGCGTCCATAGGACAGGTGCTCCTGATCGACGGTGAGACCGGCGAGGTAAAGGCTCTGATGGACGGGACGTACATCACGGCTTTGCGCACAGCTGCTGCCAGCGGCGCGGCATTCGATATCTTCGGCAACAGATATGCATCCACAGGAGCCATGATAGGGACCGGCAGCCAGGCGATGGCCCAGCTTGAAGCCATGCTGAGCGTCAGGCATCTGAGAGAGGTGAGAGTCGCGGCGAGG
>JAFRFA010000184.1:0-7009 GCA_017434585.1 Mogibacterium sp.
AGGCTGCTGAATATACGTGAAAGCTATCCGGATATCGAATACGTATATGTTTATCAGATACGGGAGGACGGCTGTCATGTCGTGTTCGACCTCGATACTGAAGATCTCAAGGGAGAAGAACCGGGCACTGTGATCCCGTTCGATGAATCCTTTGAAGAAAACATACCGGCGCTGCTGGCCGGCGAACCGATAGAACCGATAGAGACCAACGATACATACGGCTGGCTTCTGACGGCATACGAGCCTGTATATGATTCATCCGGCAAGTGCGTGTGCTATGCCGCAGCCGATGTAATGTTCAAGGATATAGAGGATTACGAAAAGAACTTCGCCATAAGGGTAGTGCTGCTCTTCCTCGGATTCTTTATCCTGATACTCGTCATCGGCCTGTGGCTGTCAAGATACAACATCATATTGCCGATAAAAAGCATGACTTCCTGTGCGAGCGATTTCGCATACAGTGATGATTCGAGCGATGAGAGCATGGCCGAAGAAAACCTCAGGCGCATACAGGAACTCGACATCAGGACCGGAGATGAAGTCCAGCGTCTTTACGAATCGTTCGTCAAGATGACGGCTGATTCCGTCGAACATATGAAGGATATCCGTAAACAGAACCAGTCGATACTCAGACTGCAGAACGGTCTTATCATGAGTCTTGCGGACATGGTCGAAGGCAGAGACTCTGATACCGGAAACCACGTAAGAAAGACGGCAGCATACTGCAGGATAATCCTTGAAGCTCTCAAAAGAAAAGGCTATTATACGGATCAGCTTACGGATAAGTTCATGTATGATGTCGAGCGTTCGGCGCCTCTTCATGACATAGGAAAGATCGCCGTCTCGGACGTTATACTCAACAAGCCGGGCAAACTCACAGAAGATGAGTTTGAGATAATGAAGACACACACGACCGCCGGCAGGGAGCTCCTCGACAGGGTCATCGAATCCGTCGAAGGCGAAAGCTATCTGCACGAAGCCAGGAATCTGGCGGGTTCACATCACGAAAAGTGGAACGGGATGGGTTACCCTGACGGTCTTGCCGGAGAGGATATACCTCTGTCTGCCCGCATCATGGCCATTGCCGATGTGTTCGATGCTTTGACATCAAAACGTGTCTATAAGGATCCTATGTCGTATGAAAAGGCTGTAAACATCATCAAAAATGATGCAGGCACACACTTCGATCCTAAGTGCGTCGAAGCCTTCCTTGATTCGCTCGATGAAGTCAAAGGCGTGCTCGATTACTACAATGCTCTCGAAGAGGGAGGCATAACCGTCAGAGGAAATGAATTAGATAATCCGGAGGACAGGAATGAGACTATCCAGGCAAAACAAGATACTCGAGATAATAAAGACGAATGAGGTCGAGACTCAGGATCAGCTGCTTGCACTTCTGAGAGAAGCAGGCTACTCGGTCACACAGGCGACCGTTTCAAGGGATATCCGCGAGCTGCAGCTGATAAAGGGCCAGTCAAAAGACGGTAAATACAAATATATTGCCGGAAACTACGACAACAGGCCGATCTCTGAGAGATTCATCAAGATATTCAAGGAGACGACGCTTTCATATGCGGCAGCACAGAACCTTATAGTCGTAAAGACTCTGTCAGGCTGCTCCGGAGCGGCGGGCGAAGCCATCGACTGTCTGAGCCTCGAGCATATCGTAGGGTCCATATCGGGAGACAACAACCTCCTCATTGTTGTTGACGATGAAAAGAATGTTCCGTATATAACCGCGGAGCTTGACAGGATACTCAATTCAAATGACTAGGTATTATTCATGATCGACCGCATAATCATAGACAATTTCGCGACTATAGAGCATCTGTCTCTTGATCCGGGTACAGGCTTCAATGTCATAACCGGGGAGACCGGCGCCGGTAAATCAGTCCTTGTCACGGCTGTGAGCACTGTGCTCGGAGGCAGGGCCGATACTTCTATGGTCAGAACAGGCACCGACAGGGCTTTTATCCAGATAGCAGGTACGAAAGCCGGTGAGGAAATCATCATTTCGCGTGAGATCATGGCCGGAGGCAAGTCGGTATCCAAGCTGAACGGTGAAATGGTGACGCTGGGGCAGATACGCGAT
Source organism: Mogibacterium sp. (assembly GCA_017434585.1). Lineage (GTDB taxonomy): Bacteria > Bacillota > Clostridia > Peptostreptococcales > Anaerovoracaceae > Crickella. The sequence goes on from JAFRFA010000184.1 coordinate 2,093, forward strand.
ATCTGCGCTGACTGGGTGGATATACACGGGCAGTACGACAATCAGCAGATACTTGACCCTGAAAACCACATACATATCACGGACCGCTTCCATGCAGAAGCCACTGCTCCCGAGCTCGAAAAGCTAAGGACACTGTATGACGGATATAAAGCAGCGAAGAAAGAATACGATGATCTTCTGAAAGAAGAGGCGAGCGCGTCACAGCAGCAGGATTTCTACAGGTTTGAACATGATTATATATCAGGACTCGGTCTGAGGCCGGGCGAGGATGAAGAACTCAAGGAACGCCTCAACATGATGAAAAACAGCGCCAGGATATATCAGGCCGTTCGCTCATCGTACGACGCTCTGAGCGGCTCTGAATACGGTCAGAGCACTTCCGTGCTTGGTGTTCTGGGCAGTGTGACTTCTGAGCTTTCAGGAATAAGCGAATACAGCGAGCAGATCGCCGGGATGTCTAATCAGGCGGCAGAAGCCTACTATGCTCTTGACGACATTGCTTCAAGGCTGAGGGACATGTCCGCTTCACTGGACTTTTCCGAAGCGGATATGGACGCTGTGTCTGAACGCCTCGCTCTCATCGAGGACGCAAAGCGCAAATACAAAAATGACATCGAAGGCATAATCGCGTATAAGGAAGAACTAGAATCAAAACTCGGAATGATCGAGAACTTCGATCACGAAAAAGCCAGACTCAAAGATATAGCTGACAGGAAATATGAAGCTCTGAAGGACCAGGCGGATCATGTGAGCGAATTGAGGCATATAGTCGCGTCAAGACTCGAATCCGCGATGGTCAGAGAACTTCAGGACCTTGAATTCGCCAATTCCGGATTCAGTATCGACATAAGCGAACTCGATGAGATAGGACCTCTTGGATATGACAGGGTGGAGTTCCTTATCTCAACAAATCCCGGTGAGCCTCTGATGCCGCTTACACGTATAGCGTCGGGGGGCGAGATATCGAGGATAATGCTGGCGTTCAAGCATATCATCGGCGAGTCAGACAGCGTCGAGACCATGATATTCGACGAGATCGATACCGGAATAAGCGGTCATACGGCACTTGTCGTCGGGAGCAAGCTTTCGGAAATAGCAGAACACAGACAGATCCTTTCGATCACTCATCTTCCGCAGATCGCAGCCTGTGCCGACGACAACTTCCTTATAAGCAAGTCGGTCGAATCCGACAAGTCCTATACGGATATAGAGCATCTTGACGAAGAAGGAAAGGTTCGCATGATAGCGACCCTGTTCAGCGGAAGCTCCGACAGCGATAACGCGCTCGAAGCCGCCCGCGAGCTGATAGCCGGATGCAGAAAAGAGGCGCGGTCATGAGGATAATCGGAATAGACCCGGGCTATGCCATCATGGGATACGGCATAGTCGATTACAAAGGCAGCAGGTTCACACCGGTCGAATACGGGTCGATAACGACTGAAGCACATACTCCGAACGAGGAACGGCTCATGATACTCTACGATGAACTTACGCGTATCATCAACGAGTACAGACCTGATGAAGCCTCCATAGAAGAACTCTTCTACAATACCAACGCGACTACTGCGATCATGGTCGGAGAGGCGAGAGGAACTGCTCTCCTTGCTTGCGTCAAGGCGGGTATAAGGATATCTGAATATACGCCGCTGCAGATAAAATCATCTCTCACAGGCTACGGAAGAGCCGATAAAAAGCAGGTGCAGACGATGGTAAAGATGATACTTAATCTTAAGGAAGTGCCGAAGCCTGACGATACGGCTGACGCGCTTGCGGCTGCCATATGCCATGCTCATCACGCTGGCGGACGCATGCCGCGGTTTGTTTGAGATAAACAGGAGAAGAAATGATCAGATCCATAAGAGGCGAATATCTGTATTATGAATCAGGAGCCATAATAGTAGAAACGGCTTCAGGCATAGGTTTCCGCATATATGTGTCGGATACGAGCAGTCTGCTGACCGCAAAAGAAGGCGATGAGGTCAGCGTATACACTTATATGCAGGTAAAGGAGGACGGAATGGCTCTCTTCGGTTTTGCCGATGCCGAATCTCTGGCGCTCTTCGAGCAGCTGATCACGGTAAAGGGTGTAGGACCGAAGGCCGGACTTGCCATCATGTCGCTCGGGACCGCCAACCAGATAAAGGGCATCATAGCCGGCGGCGACGCCGCTTCGATCGCCATGGCTCCGGGAGTGGGCAAAAAGACAGCAGAAAGAGTCATACTTGAGCTTAAGGACAAGGTATCTGCTCTTCCGTTCGAAGGTGCAGACATCGCAGGAGGCATCGCTCCCGCGGCTGTGCCGGGAAGCGGAGAACGCGGGGAGGCGGTCGTTGCGCTTACCACTCTGGGATACAGCAAAAAGGAAGCCGAGACCGCAGTTGCATCAGTTCCGGATGAAGACCTGACGGCAGAAGAATACGTAAAAAAATCACTAAAATACCTCCTGTAAAGGAAAGATAAATGGAAGAAAGAGTTACACAGACAAAAGCCGTGCCGGCTGAACTTGCCGGAGAGATGACGCTCAGACCGCAGTACCTCAGTGAGTACTGCGGACAGTCAGCGACAAAAGACAATCTGTCGATATATATCGAGGCTGCCAGGATGAGAGGGGAACCTCTCGATCATGTTCTGTTTTACGGTCCGCCGGGTCTCGGAAAGACGACGCTGGCCGGCATAATAGCCAATGAGCTCGGAGTGGATATAAAGATATCTTCGGGGCCGGCCATCGGCAGAGCCGGGGATCTTGCAGCCATACTTACCAATCTGAACGACAATGACGTTCTCTTCATCGATGAGATACACAGGCTCAACCGCTCCGTAGAAGAGGTCCTGTACTCCGCGATGGAAGACTACGCTCTGGACATAATAATCGGAAAGGGCCCTGCTGCAAGGTCGCTGAGGATAGACATAGCGAAATTCACCCTTATAGGCGCCACCACACGTGCAGGTTCTCTTTCAGGTCCGCTCAGAGACAGGTTCGGCATCGTAGAGAAGTTCGAATTCTATACACCTGAAGAGATCAGAGAGATACTGAGGCGTACAGCCAATGTGCTCGATACTCCGATCGACGATGAATCGCTGGAACTCATAGCGAGGCGCTCAAGAGGCACACCGAGGATCGGAAACCGCCTGCTCAAGAGGGTAAGAGACTTTTCAGCGGTTATTTCCGACGGCTCGGTAGACAAAGAGATAACTATGAAGGCTCTCAATGCACTCGGAGTAGACGATCTCGGACTCGAAAAGCTTGACAGAGACATATTGTCGACCGTAATAAAGAGCTTCAACGGAGGACCTGTAGGCATAGAGACCATAGCGTCCGCAATAGGAGAAGAACGCGTCACCATAGAAGACGCAAACGAGCCTTACCTGATACAGGCCGGCCTTTTGTACCGCACTCAGAAGGGCAGAGTAGCATCGAAGGCGGCCTACGAGCACATGGGACTTCTCGGGCTGTACAGCGAACCTGACTCCGAACAGCTCAGACTGGATATCGAATAGCATATGCGAATAGAAGAATTTGATTACGAACTGCCGGAAGAGCTCATAGCTCAGACACCGGCAGCCAAAAGAGACAGCTGCAGGCTCATGGTGCTTGACAGAGCAAAAGGGACGGTCGAACACCGTCGCTTTTACGATATCCTGGATTATGTAAACCCGGGCGACTGTCTGGTCCTCAATGATTCCAGAGTCATTCCGGCAAGGATGTACGGCATAAAGGAAGGCACGGGAGCACACATAGAGCTTCTTCTCATAAAGAGGATCGAAGGCGACAGATGGGAATGCATGGTGAGACCCGGAAAGAGGCTCCATGAAGGCGATATAGTGAGGCTTGCCGGCAGGACAGAGACTGTACCTGCTGGAAGCGAAGAACCGGAGAGCGGAGATACACTCGTCAACGGCATTGAAAAGGATTTTACGGGCCGCATCCTCGGGATACATGATGCAGACAACGGAACCCGCCTCATAGAATTCGAGTACGACGGCATATTTATGGAAAGGCTCGAAGAGATCGGCTCCATGCCGCTGCCGCCGTACATAAGCAGACCGGCCGAAGAAGGCGACAAGGAGATGTACCAGACCGTATACAGCCGCATAGACGGATCTGTAGCTGCCCCGACAGCAGGGCTCCATTTTACAAAAGAGCTGCTTAAACAGGCCGAAGAAAAGGGCGTGAAGATCGCATACGTAACTCTGCATGTCGGCATAGGCACTTTCAGGCCCGTGAAGGTCGATGTCATAGAGGACCATAAGATGCATTTCGAGGAATGCTCTATAGACGAAGAGAACGCGGCAGTCATAAACGATACGATCGACAGCGGAGGACGCATCATCTCTGTCGGCACCACATCGACACGCACGCTTGAAAGCATGAGCGAAAACGGACATGTAAAATCCGGAGAGACGTCCACGGGGATATTCATTTACCCGGGATATGAGTTCAGGATAGTGGATTCTCTGATCACGAACTTCCACCTTCCGAAATCTACTCTTCTGATGCTGATTTCGGCTCTGTATGACAGAGAGAAGATACTCGAGGCATATGCCGAGGCTGTGAAGGAAAGATACCGCTTCTTCAGCTACGGCGATGCCATGCTTATAATCTGAAAAGGAACATTTATGGGAAAAGCTCTTGAATTTGAAGTGCTGCATCAGGACAGCGGCACTAAGGCAAGAAGGGGCCGGATGAAGACTCCTCACGGCATCGTCGAGACACCGGTATTCATGCCGGTGGGGACGCAGGCGACTGTAAAGGCCATGAAGCCTGAATCAGTCGAGGCTACGGGAGCCCAGATCATACTGGCAAATACCTACCATCTGATGCTTAGACCCGGCTCGGATATAGTAAGAGAGGCGGGCGGCCTTCATGAGTTCATGAACTGGCACAGGCCGATACTCACCGACTGCGGGGGCTTTCAG
>JAFRFA010000185.1:0-3107 GCA_017434585.1 Mogibacterium sp.
ATCGACAGTCATGATCCGAGGACTGCCGTGATGGCCATGTTCCCGTATTCTGTGCGCTGGCTCAAAGCCGGCGGGGTCGATACCGATGCTCATCCTTTCAGCGAACTGACGCCATATGTCGCCGGAGAGTTCTCACAGGATTATGCGAACCGCTACAAAAAAATGTATCTGCTGTGGCGCGAAGCAGCATACAGCGATCACAGGATCGATGATGCATCAAAAAACAAAATGGAGGAGTTCATGAAAGATACCTCCGAAATGATCAAAGAAAAATTCACATATACGGACAAACTCCGTGTGATGCTGAAGTACTCACTCTGACAGGGAGAGGCTCGTATATATAAAAATCATGAGAAGAAACCGCAGAGTCATTCGTAAATATCTGCTGCTTATATCAGTACTGATGCTGATGATGCTTTTGTGCGCCTGCAGGACCAGGCTCACCAACAACACCGAAGTCACTTCTACCATCGCTGATGAAGACGGCTACTTATCGAGCGAATACCAGATGCGCAGAGATATGATCGGTGAACCTGTCGCAGAGCGCCCTATCTTCACCGGCTGGGGTTCTGATGACAGCAACGAGGATTACTACGATCCCGGCACTGACGCCTTTGACAACTACGATCAGGGCACGCTCGATGAGTGGGATGAACCTGAGGATGTCACCAGCAGTCCGAGCAGCAGCTCCGGCAGCAGCAGTTCGGGTGGAAGCAGCAGTTCCAGCAGCGGCGGCAGTTCGGGAAGCAGTCGTACAAGAGGCGATAACAAAAAGACGGATGATGACGAAGACTATATCATGGTGTCTTTCGATCCGAACGGAGGTACCAGCGATATCGCGGCTATCCCTGCAAAGAAGGGTGACGTTTATGGTCAGCATGGAGATTTCCCTTCAAAAGTAGAATATGCAGATCACAGCTTCGAAGGCTGGTTCACAGAAAAGGACGGCGGCACTCAGATCACTGAGATGGATAAGGTCAGTACAGATAAAGACCATACCCTGTATGCTCACTGGAAAGAGGTCAAGAAAAAAGATTTCGATCTCGTATTCAAACTCGATGATGGAGTGATCGACGGCAAAAAAGATGATGTGCCCGTCCATATCACGGATGGATTGTATCCACAGATAAAAACACCTGTAAAGACAGGCTTCCATTTCATGGGCTGGTATCTGGAAGACGGAACGACAAAGATCGAACCCGGACAGGAATGCTCCGCTAATCATACCATTACAGCTCACTGGCTGGAGAACGCTAAGTACTGGGAAAAGGTATACAACGATACGAACCCGGCCGAGGAAAACAAATTACTCTTTATTACAGATGATAATGATACCGGAAAGCTCGTAAGAGGCAATCCACTGGATGAGTCAGCAACCCCTGATTTAGCCCCTGCTTTCATTATAATCAGGCTAACGGATGACACTTATACACCGGAGGCCGCAAAGGAAGTAGCAGCCCAGAAGAGAGCCGCGAGCGAAAAGTATAAGGACAGTAAAATAGTAGTCATTCCTAAAAGCTCAACCGACGGAAGTAACGAGCTGTACTATAAACTGATTCTGCAAAACGCAATGTATGGAGGGATCGACGGGATCGATTCAGCCGCTGCAGAAACCGGAGCGACTATATCCGATTACGCAGTAGATCCGGATAAGGCTGCGCCGGCACAATGATGCACTTATAGTCCTGTCATATAGTATGCACAAGGGCTGAAAAAAATTTACAGCGAGGATAAATAATGATCAAAACAGTAGGGATCGCGGGAGCAGGCGCGGTAGGAAGCGCCCTCATGTACGAGATGTACCACAGAGACCCGGAGAACGTCTATCTCGTCGCCACGGGAGCCCGTGCGGACCGCATGAGAGAAAAAGGCATCTCGGTCAACAACGAGGTCTTCTACCCGAAGGTATATTCGGACAGGTCGCAGGACATCCACCTCGACCTCGTCATCATCGCGGTAAAGACATACAGTCTCGAATCGCTGATCAGGGATATACGCCCTCTTCTCGACGATGAAACCATCATCCTCCCGATAGAGAACGGTATCACTACCACACAGCTCTTCGAGAAGGAGTTCCCGTATAACAAAGTCTTTTACGGCGTCGTCCTCAGGACCGATGCCCACCGCATGAGCCGCAGAGTCTACTTCAATACTCTCGGGGAGATGCAGATAGGCTATGCAGACAACCGCGAGATAAAGCCTGAGGTGCAGGAAGCTTATGACAGGCTGAAGGAACTCGGCGTCAACGTGAAGATATACGAAGACATGCGAAGAGCCAAGTGGCGCAAGTGGATGCTCAATACAGGCGCGAGCCAGACAGCTGTAGAGGTAAGCGCCGAGTGCGGATTCTTCGGACAGGTCGAAGAGGTAAGGACACTGATGGCTATGCTTATGGACGAGATCATCGCGATAGGCAGGGCCGAAGGAGTCAACATAAACGAGACCGACAGGGATGAGATCATCGAGATGCTCGTCAACTTCCCTCCTGACAAGAAGATGTCCATGCTTCAGGACGTCGAGGCCGGAAGGCCTATAGAGATAGACGAATACGCGGGCGAGGTCGTGAAGCTCGGCAGAAAGCACGGCATACCGACCCCGGCCAACGAGATCCTCTATCTTGCGATAACCGCAAGAGAGAAGATACATGATCTGCGCAAAGGCTGATGCAGGCACAAAAATATCCCCGGATCACATGGTCCGGGGATTTGTTATGCTTCGGATCAGAGACCTTCACTCAGCGAGTCCACGTTGATCGGAGTCTTCCATATATAGTCTGTATCGCTGGTGTTATTGGCCAGTATCTCGAGGTATCCGTCCTTGTCGACAATGGCGCTTTCGACCTCGCTCAGATCGCAGCCGAACGAGCCGAGATATTTGCCCTTTTCGATGTCATATAGGTCGATGTAGTTTACGCCGTGCCTGTCGTTTCCGGAAACGCAGTGCATCAGTATGCCTCCGTGGCCACAGCAGTCCTGCGAATATACATGTCCGGAATGCCTTGCTGTACGCGTCGTATGCAGGACCGAATAATCTTCTGCACTGTACGCAGCCATCATTGTAAACGAGCTCGTATACATCCATTTGTTTTTACGGTCGTATCCGACGCC
>JAFRFA010000186.1:0-1889 GCA_017434585.1 Mogibacterium sp.
GCCATGCCTTCGAGGATCTTCGAAAGAGTCTTCGTGATATCGCGGACCTTCTTCGCGTCCTTTCTCATCTCGGCATAGTCGGCATCGTCGACCGTGAGGAAGATCATCTTGACGGAAAGGATGTCCGGGTTCTTTTTGAACTGGCTGATATACGAGTTTCCTACCCGCTCGAAAGAAATGCCTTTTCTCACGGCCTCTTTCGATACTCTTACCTGCTCTCTGAAGCTGTCGGACGAGCTCCGGATCATGTATCCCTTCGGATATACGTGATACTTCACGAAGTCGATATCCTGTATCGCTCTGAACAGAGGCTCGGTATCCTCTTCGTTCTCGCCGCTGAGTTCCTTTACCTTTATCAGGGCGATCCTAGCGAACGGCACGCTGCCGCTGATCTCGCTGAGATCCCTGCCGTATACGAGGATCTCATCCTTATCGGCAAAGCCTTCTGTCGATGTGACGCACGCGTAGTTTACGGCCGGCTTGTTGTCGCCGCCGAGTTCATAGGCAGCCTCCTTCATCATGATGAGCTGGTTGCCGCCGACATCCTCCCAGCACTTTGCCGGGTCATATCCATAACGCTTCGGCTGCGTCGATCCGAGCAGCCCGTCGATTTTTTCTATTATAGTGTTGTATAGTTCCATATCTATCCCTCATATCCCTGAGCAGCCATATGGTGTAATCAGAAGCCATCTCCGGCGGAAATTACACAGGACTGCCGGTCTGATCAGTTCGCGGATCAATCGATTGCGCGAATCCCCCGCACTGTGTGCAGGGGATTCTTTGAAAGCGCATCTAGAATTTGATATCCACCTCTTTGCGGTCGAAGATCTCATTGACTCTCTTGTAAGCCCATGCAAGGAGCTTCTGGTCGAGGTTGAGGAAGTAGACCGCGAAGAGTGCTCCCGTTGCCAGCAGGCAGACCTTGAGCAAAGTCCTGAACAGCCTGCAGATAAAGCAACTCTTCTTTCTTCTGAATAAAAACATTACAGTTCTCCTTTCGGATTACTACTTAGCCTGTCCCTTCTGACGAGCGAATTCAGCAGCGCCGAGAGCTCCCATGAGCTGCGGGTCAGTCTTGAGGTTGATGACCTTGAGCTTGAGCACGTGCTCGATAGCGTCCTTGAGTCCGTCGTTCTTTGCACACCCGCCTGTAAGTGTGATGGAGTCAGTAGCGCCTGCCTTCTTAGCCATTACGAAGCATCTCTTTGCAACAGCCATCTGGATTCCAGCAGCGATCTCGTCCATTGGCTTGTTCTCGCCAACGAGCGTGATAACTTCAGACTCAGCGAATACTGTGCACTGTGCAGTGATAGGAATGACGTTCTTTGCAGTCAGCGACAGCTTCGAGAACTCAGGGAGAGTCATCTCGAAAGATCTTGCCATTGCCTCGTAGAATCTGCCTGTTCCGGCAGCGCACTTGTCGTTCATGGCGAAGTTCTTAACTGTTCCGTCTGTGTCAACAGCGATGCCCTTGACGTCCTGTCCGCCGATATCGATGATAGCCTTTACGCTCGGGTCAGTTACATGAACGCCCATGGCGTGGCAGGAGATCTCGGAGATGTTCTCGTCAGCGAACGGAACCTTGTTACGGCCGTATCCTGTACCGATGAGATACTCGAGGTCCTTCGAGGACTTGAGGCCTACCTTCTTGAGGACTTCCTCCATAGCCAGCTTGGCAGAAGCTTCGGAATTGATTTTGCTCTTGATAGTAGTATCAGCTACGATCTTGCCGTTCTCGTCAAGAATAACTGCCTTTGTATAAGTTGATCCTACATCACAGCCGCCATAATATTTCATAACTTTTTTCTCCTTTTACAATTGTTAAAAAAGTATTTTTCAGCCGGTTGAATTATATATCATTTCAACCGCATGTGAAACTGTTTTTTACC
>JAFRFA010000187.1:0-17197 GCA_017434585.1 Mogibacterium sp.
GTGAAGTACTAAATCCGACAATTTTTGCACTCTTTTCGACATCAGCTCCACGGCACTTGTTCGAAAACGCTCTCAAAGCCTTGCGCTTACAGCGTTTCCCTGTTCTTTTTCGAAGTTTGACTTCTTTTGCGGCGTTTTGACATACTGTAGCCCACATAAGTCATCAGGCGTCGGAAGCCTGCTGTGCAGGCAGAAAGGAGGACCGGAGATGTTGGATTATTCCGCTTTCAAAAACGAATTCATATCCCTATGCAGGGACAGGCTGAGCGAATGCGCCCGGGTCTGTGCAGATAATGAGGTATACATCGAAGAGCAGACTGTCAAAAAGGCCCAGCTGGGAGAACTGACAGGTCTTATTTTCAGATCGCGCGGCAGCAGCTGCTCACCGACCATCTATGTCGAAGATTTCTTCAGGATGTATAAGTCCGGGCATTCGGTCGATGATCTGTCCGCTGCAGCCATGGATAACGTCATTCCATACATCGGCAGCGCGCCCGGCTTCACGGAAGACACCTTTGAAGATACCGCAAATCTCAGAGTGAGACTTCTGAACATTTCAAGAAACAGCGACTATCTGAGCGGCGTGCCGCACATAGACTGCGGCTGCGGACTGGCTCTGGTAGCTGAGGTGCGGTCCGGCGAATTTCGCGCAGTTGTCACAACAGCTCTGCTGGAGTCCATGGAGATAAGCAGAGATGAGCTCTTTGAGACGGCCCTCGAAAACTCAGCCGCGGCGGACCCTCCTGTACTGTACGAGCTGTCAGAGCTCCTGATGAAAGGACATGACTGCTGCACTGATCTTCTTGGGACAGAACCGGGGACATTCATCCATGCAGATTCTCTGTATCTGCTGAGCAACAGGGACTGCTTCTGGGGATCTGCCGCCCTGTTCTATCCGGGACTGCTCAAAAGGCTGTGCGAGCTGCTGAACGGTGCCTTCTTTGTTCTTCCCTCGTCTGTCCACGAAGTACTGCTTCTCCCTGAATCGGACGGGGATCCGCAAAGACTCGCGGACATCATATGCAACGCCAACAGAACAGTCGTAAGCGATGATGATTATCTGTCTGATGATCTGTATATCTGCAGATCAGGCAGGCTCAGGCGCATCTCCTTCAGCAAGACTTTCCCTGAATCCGCAAAACTGCCCTGCTGACAGGTGCGTCAGATCACGGACAGCAGAACAAAAAGACAGCCACTGTATCGTGACTGTCTTTTCAACGCCTTTGCTTATACCTTCATCCGGCTTTTGAAGGCCTATGCCTTTGCAGCTGCTTCCTTGGCTGCGGCTGCCTTTGCCTTCTTTGCTGCAGCAGCTTTCTCTGCGGCTTCCTTCTTAGGAAGCTTTCTGAAGCTGTTGATAGCGCCTACCGGGCAGATAGCTGCGCAGAGTCCGCAGGACTTGCACTTCTCCTGATCGATCCTGGCGAGGTTGTCCTCGACCGTGATAGCGTCGAAGTTGCAGACCTGAGTGCACTTCATGCAGCCGATGCAGGCATTGTCGCAGTTCTTGCGGGCAACAGCGCCCTTGTCTGTGGATGAGCACAGAACGTGTACCTGGTTCTTCTGAGGTACGAGCTTGATGATCTTCTGCGGGCAGACGCCAACGCACGCGCCGCAGGCCACGCAGTTTTCTCTGTTGACTCTCGCAACACCGTCAACGACTCCGATAGCGTCGAACTGGCAAGCGTCCGCGCAGTCGCCGAGTCCGATGCATCCGAACATGCAGGCATTAGGCGAAGTGAACCATCCCTTTGCACCCTTGCAGGAGCTCATGCCCTGCCACTCGAGTACCGTACGGGAAGCTTCGCATGTGCCGTTGCACATTACGTTCGCCACCATCGGTTCTGCCGAACCGGCGGATCTTCCGAGGATCTCCGCGATCTGAGCCGCAACTCCGGCTCCTCCCGGTGAGCACTTTGTGCATGGAAGCTCTTCATCCGCCACAAGATTGGATGCGTAGTCATCGCAGCCCGCGAATCCGCATCCGCCGCAGTTCGCGCCAGGGAGCACCTCTCTTACCTTGGTGACTCTCTCGTCGACCGCGACATGGAATACCTTGGATGCAAAGACCAGAAGGGCCGAGCATACAAAGCCGATAACTGCCACTAACAGTACAGGTGTCATAATACCACTCATTATTCCACCTCCTTACTGGAACATCCCGGTGAAGCCCATGAACGAGAGCGCCATGATGGACGCTGCCACAAGGATGATCCCAACGCCCTGGAACGGCGCCGGCACTCCATCCATGTCGTTGAGCTTCTCCTCGCGGATGCCTGCGAAGAGGACCATGGCCACCATGTAGCCTACTCCCGCTCCGAAAGCATACACAACGGACTCAATGTAGTTATAACCATAGCTGATCGCGTTGATCGTCGCGCCGAGGATGGCGCAGTTCGTGGTGATCAGAGGAAGGAAGATACCGAGGGCCTTCTGGAGGGCCGGCAGATACTTCTTCATGAACATCTCGACAAACTGTACGAGCGCCGCGATTACGAGAATGAATACCACAGTCTGCAGGTATCCGATATCGAACTTGTTGAGGAGCTGCATCACAGGCCATGTGACGAGTTCGGCAATGACCATTACGAACACTACCGCTCCGCCCATGCCCACGGCCGAGCTCATCTTGTTTGAAACTCCGAGGAACGAGCATATTCCCAGGAACTGCGACAGTACGAAGTTGTTAACGAGGACTATCGCCATGAAGATAACTATAAGATTTACCATCTATGCCGTCCTCCCTTCTATACCGCTGCGGCAGTCTTTGCTGCCTTTTCTGCTTCGACTTCCTCGTTGGCCTCAGCGGTGTTGCACGAATTGTACATCGGGCAAAGTCCGCAGCTGAAGCCTTTGGCCTTGAGAGCCTTTCCCTTGGTCGCTGCCTGCATGATCGCGATCAGCACGCCGAATACGAAGAATCCGCCCGGCGGCAGGTTGAAGAATCCGATCGAGAAATCCGGAATGATCGTGAAGCCGAGGAGGCAGCCGGTCCCGAAGAATTCTCTGATGGCTCCCATGCATGCCAGAGCAAGCGTGAAGCCGAGGCCCATGCCGATACCGTCAAGAGCGGAATCGACTACGGTGTTCTTGTTCGCGAATGCCTCGGCACGTCCGAGGATTATGCAGTTTACTACGATCAGCGGGATGAATACTCCCAGTGCCTTGTTGATGTCCGGCGCGTAGGCCTGGAGCACGAACTGCACCAGAGTTACGAAGCCGGCGATCACTACTATGTAGCAGGGGATCCTGACCTTGTCAGGGATGACCTTGCGCAGCAGCGATATCACTATGTTGGAACAAATAAGTACGGCCGTTGCCGAAAGTCCCATTCCGAGCGCGTTGATCAGTGATGAAGATGTAGCGAGGAACGGGCATGTTCCGAGCAGGAGCACCAGTGTCGGGTTCTCCTTTATGATACCGTTGGTCAGTATCGAGAGCTTGCTTTTCTTTTCCATTATTTAACACCTCCCATCGCTTTGAACTGCTCGAGCGCGCAGTATACAGCTTTGTGGATCGCTCCCGAGGATACGGATGCGCCGGTCACCTCGACCACGCTGTCGGCGTGATCCTTGATCTTGTCGCTTCCGAGCTCGGTCAGTCCGATGTACTGCTTGAGATGTTCAGGGTCCTGCGCCTTGGTTCCTACTCCCGGAGTATCGGCGTGATCTGTCACCGTAACGCCTGTGATCTTTCCGTCCTTGTCGATGCCGACCATCGCTGTCAGCAGTCCTCCGTAGGAGTTGGACTTGACGGTGACTACCATGCCCGAGCCGTTGTCTGCTGTGTAGCAGTCCACGGCATATACCTTGCCAGGTTCGTATTCCACGAGCTCGGCCCCGCTGTCGGAGAACTTGCCGTCAGCTGCTTCGAGCAGAGAGGACCTTGCCTCGCTGGCTGCAGCCGCCGTGTTCTTCTCGATGATAGGTGCGGTGATGCCATATGTGAATGCCAGCAGGAATGTTACCGCGAAGCATATGAGCACAAGCACCAGTATAGGCGAGATGAATTCCTTGAATGCGCTGTTTTTACTTTCCATTCTTGGCACCTCCCTCCTTCAGATAGAACTTGTATGACAGGTTGTTCAGCAGCGGTGTGCAGAGGTTCATCAGCAGGATCGAGAAGGACACGCCTTCCGGATACGATCCGTACTGCCTGATGCACATCGTAACGATACCGCAGCCGATGCCGAATATGAGCTGTCCGAGCGGCAGCTTAGGCGATGTGACATAGTCTGTCGCCATGAAGAAGGCTCCGAGCAGCACGCCGCCGGTGAGGACGTGGAAAAGTCCGCCGTACAGGCTGCCTGTCATGATGCATCCGAGAACGAATACCGTGCCGATGAATGCGCACGGGATTACCGGGCTGATGACCTTGCGGACGATCAGATAGACGCCGCCGATGATCAGAGCTATCGCGCATACCTCGCCGGTCGAGCCGCCGTGGAATCCGAGCAGCAGCTGGCCGAGGCTAGGGAGCTGCGAGAAGTCCAGATTGCCGGCATCTCTGAGTTCTGCATAAGTCGCCAGAGGCGTCGGACCTGTCGTTGCGTCAGTCGCTCCGGCCAGCCTTGTAACAGGCCATGTCGACATGTTGGCCGAGAACGAGATGAACAGGAATATACGTGCCGTGATAGCAGGGTTACTGAAGTTCTTTCCGATCCCTCCGAAGAGCTGCTTTACGACCACGATCGCGAACAGGCATCCGAGAACAGCCTGCCAGAACGGGAAGTTGGCCGGCACGTTGAATGCGATCAGCAGTCCCGTGAGAGCGGCGGAGAGGTCTCCGACGGTCTGTTTCTTATGCGTGATCGCGTTGTACGCATACTCGAAGAGCACGCTTGCGGCTACGCATACGACCGACAGCAGCAGCGCTCTTATTCCGAAGATGTAGATGCTGGCGATCCATGCAGGCGCGAGTGCCAGAAGCACTGTGCCCATGAGCCTCGTAGTATCCGACTCAGTCACGATGTGCGGCGAGGAGGATACTATCAAATTAGTATGAAACTTATTATCCATATTAGTTCGATGCCTCCTTTACCATAATCTTGGCCAGTTTATTGGTCAGTGCGAGCGGACGTCTTGCCGGGCATGTGTACGAGCAGCTGCCGCACTCCATGCACTGCATGACATTGAATCTGTTGAGCATGTCCACGTCCTTCTTTGCGTAAGCATCCGCGAAGATGCTCGGCATGAGGCCGAACGGACACGCTGTATGGCAGCGCTGGCAGTTGAGACAGGCTGTCTCTTCCTTGACCTCTGCCATCTCCTGGCTGAAGCACAGGACGGCAGAAGTGTTCTTCATCGTCGGGGACTCGTCGGACTTCGTGGCTCTTCCCATCATAGGTCCGCCCATGATGATCTTGCGCGGCTCTGTCTTGTAGCCTCCGCAGAATTCCACGACGTCGGCGATCCTCGTGCCGATAGGAACGTAAACGTTCTTAGGCTCGGCGACCGCGTCTCCGTCGATCGTGACTCTTCTTCTTACGATCGGCATTCCGGTCTTGAAGTACTCAGCCATCATGCCGATAGTCGATACGTTGTCGAGAATGACTCCGAGCTGTGCCGGGAGTACTCCCGCGTTCATCACCTTGCCGACAGTCTCGTAAATGAGCACACGCTCAGCACCCTTCGGGTAGCTTGACGGCAGCGGTACGATCTCGATGTCCTTGATCTCGTTCTGCTCGATCAGTCTCTTGAGGTTGGCGATAGCGTCAGGCTTGTTCGTCTCGATGCCGATATACCCCTTCTTGAGGTCCAGCCACTTCATGATAAGTTTCATGCCGTCGAGAACATCCTGACCGTTCTCTACCATCTCTCTGTTGTCCGTGGTGATAAACGGCTCGCACTCGGCCGCGTTGACCACCAGATACTCACACTCGTCGAGATTCTTAGGATTCAGCTTGATGTGTGTCGGGAAGGAAGCTCCTCCGAGTCCTACCATACCGCTGTCTCTTGCAGCCTTGATGAAATCATCAAAGCTGTTGATCTCAGGTATTTTGACTTCCTCGCTGATCTCCTGCTTCTTGTCAGTCTCGATCACTATGTGAGTTTCAAAACCGCCCATTGAACCGCGGACCTGGTCGATCGACTTGACGGTTCCGCTGACGCTCGAAAAGATAGGTGCGCTGACAAAGGCATCCACATCTCCGATCCTCTGTCCTACCTTTACGTAATCCCCCTTCTCTACGAGAGGTTGACAAGGAGCGCCGATGTTCTGGGACATGCTTATGCTTACTTCATCCGGTACCGGCATCGTCACGGTCTCCGAAGCGGCCGTGTTCTTGTGATGAGGTACGTGGATGCTTGGCAAATGTTTCCTTTGGCTCATCCCTTTAGAAACTCCTTTCACATAATACCTTACTCTTGCAATAACTACGTTCTGCGGTTTTGCCGCCCCGTGCTTTGCGGGCGGCCTGTCCGCACGGAAGCGCTGTGAGGCGGCTGCTTCTGCAGCGTCTTTTTACACACAAAAAACAAGCGCTTCCCATAAGCCACCATATTATATACTATTCGGGGCCAAAAATCAGTTTTGCCAAAAACATAACAGAGCAAAACTGTTCCTTTTGGGGTACAATCCGCTCTAAAAAAGTTGACCGTAACTGTTAACCAAAATACAATAGAGACATGAGAGAGAAGACTATAGCAGGCTTTCTTAAGGAATACGCCGGGAAGGATACCGTGTCCTTCCATATGCCCGGCCACAAGGGCCGCAGCGAGCTCTTCGCCGCTGCCGGATACGGCGGGCTTGTGAAGGACGCTGCGGCCTGGGACATTACAGAAGTGCCGGGGGCGGACTCTTTGTTCTGTCCGCGCGGCGTTCTGCGTAATGTCATGGACAATTACGCAGAACTGTATGGCGCGCGCCATACCGAGCTTCTTGTGAACGGCTCGAGCGCGGGCCTCATTGCCGCTGTCATCTCGAGCGTTCCCGTCGGGGGCAAGCTCATACTCGGACGCAATTCGCACCACTCTGTATTCAGTGCTCTGAGGCTCGGCGGAATAAACCCGGTCTACCTCAGACCTGAGACCGATCCGCAGTTCAATCTTGCGGCAGAGATCTCGCCGTACGAGCTCGAGGCAGCATGCGACGCGCATCCTGACGCGTCGGCTGTCCTCATCACGAGCCCGAATTACTGCGGCGTGATGAGCGACATTTCCGTGCTCGCCGACATCGCGCACGAGCACGGCATGCTGCTTATAGTCGACCAGGCTCACGGCGCCCACCTCAGGTTCTTTGACCTGTATGCCGGCCGCGCCCGCGAAGAGGGCGCGTACGTGCCTCATCCGAGACACGCCGCCGAGTCCCTCGGCGCCGACATCGTCGTGAACAGCACACACAAAACACTGCTCAGTTTTACGGGCAGCGGCATCCTCAATATATGCGGCGGATCCGTGGATATCGACAGCGTAAGCGAGACTCTGAGGATGATCCAGACGACGAGTCCTTCATACCTTCTCATGGCGAGTCTCGATATAAACGAAAAGATCATGAGAGAAAAATGGCCTGAGATCATAAGCTCGTGGAAGGATGACCTGAGCGGCTTCTACAAGGCGGCCTCCCGCATAAACGGCCTCACCGTCGTCACCGGCGGAGGCGTCAGAGGCTCAGGCTCCGCAGACGAAGATATCTTTGCGCTGTGGAGATACCGCGAAGGCCCTGATCCGACCAAGATCAACATAAGCATGTCGGCTCTCGGTCTCTCCGGAGAACGGCTCGACAAGGAGCTCAGATACCGCGGCATCATCTCCGAGATGGTGCACGGCGAATACGTCCTTCTGATGACGGGTGCCGGCAATACGAGAAGTGATTACGAAAAGCTGCTTGCCGCCCTCCGCGACATCGCCGGCAGCTACGGCATAGGCTCCCCTGTCGAACGCCTTCCGCGCTCATTCGAAGACATGGTGCTTGAAACGGCCGACCTCCCGATGGAGAGCGAGCTGGTCCCTCTCTATGAAGCGGACGGCCGCGTGCTATACGATCCGATAATCACCTATCCGCCGGGCTCGCCGATCGCCTGCCCGGGTGAGATCATGAACATGAAGGTGATAGGCCGCATAACAGATATCCTTTCGGGCGGAGACGCCATCACCGGAGTCGATGACGAAGGCCGCATCAAAGTCGGCACCGGCTACTGACCGGCACCGGCCGCAGGCTCAGATTCCGGAATGATCACGCAGCTTCACCCTGCAGCTGTAACGCAAGCCGTGACGAAAAGTGTATGAAACGACCGGTTTCCATATTTCATACACAAATATCGCCTTATTGACACGTTCCGGAAACCCAAAAGCATAAAAAATGTGTATGAAATGTCTGTGATCGATGATTCATACACATTAATTTTTGAAATTCTGATCTGTGGCAGACCATCCGCTACAGCGCTGCGATAACTTCGCGGCCGCCCATGTAAGGTCTCAGGACCTCGGGAATCACGACGCTGCCGTCCTCCTGCTGATAGTTTTCGAGTATCGCCGCGACCGTCCTTCCGACTGCGAGTCCCGAGCCGTTCAGCGTGTGCACGAATTCAGGCTTCGTATCCTTGTCTCTCTTGAACCTGATACCCGCACGCCTCGCCTGGAAGTCCTCGAAGTCGGAGCAGCTCGAGATCTCGACATATCTGCCGTAGCTCGGCATCCACACCTCGATGTCGTATGTCATCGCCGAACTGAATCCGAGATCGCCCGTTGACAGCCTTACGACTCTGTACGGGATATCGAGTCTTTTAAGAACTTCCTCGGCATCGGCTGTAAGCTTTTCGAGCTCATCGTACGAAGTCTCAGGGGTCGTGAACTTGACCATCTCGACTTTGTTGAACTGATGCTGGCGGATAAGGCCTCTCGTATCCCTGCCCGCGGAGCCCGCCTCCTTGCGGAAGCAAGGCGTATATGCAGTGTAGTAGACCGGCAGCTCATCTCCTGGGATGATCTCCTTTGCCCTCAGGTTGGTCACCGGAACCTCGGCCGTCGGGATAAGAAACATATCCTTTGCCGGAAGATAAAACATGTCATCTTCGAACTTAGGCAGCTGTCCCGTGCCCGTCATCGTCTCGCGGTTTGCCATGAACGGCGGCAGGATCTCAGTATAGCCCTGCTCTTCGGTGTGCAGATCGAGCATGAAGTTTATCACGGCTCTTTCGAGCTTTGCGCCCAGGCCCTTGTACACAGTGAATCTCGCTCCCGCGATCTTGCCGGCGCGCTCGAAGTCCAGGATGTCCAGGCCTTCTCCGATGTCCCAGTGGGCTTGCGCCTCGAAGCCGAATTCCCTCGGCTCGCCGACTCTGCGCAGCTCGACGTTGTCAGAATCGTCTTCGCCTGTCTGAACCTGAGGATTCGGAACGTTCGGTATGCCAAGAAGCACATCCCTCAGCTCCTCCTCTACATCCGCGACTTCACCGTCGAGTTCCTTGATCCGGGCCGACAGCTGCTTCATCTCTTTGAAGAGCTCCGAGACATCCTTGCCTTCTTTCTTCAGTTTCGGCACCTCTCTTGAGGTGACGTTCTGCTTGTTCTTGAGAGCCTCTACCTCGGCGAGGATCTCTCTTCTCTTCACATCGAGGTCCCTGGCTCTTCCGATATCGAAATCGCCCTTGCAGCGTCTCTCGACTCCTGCTTTGACTTCATCAAAATGTTCTCTGATTCGCTTGATGTCCAGCATTTTTCTCTTCCTTTTTTAACTGATTCTATATATTTTAACTGATAATATATATTGGCTTTTTTGGCGGCCCCCGAAGCAGGTGCGCATCCCGTGATCAGCGCATTCCGTGACCGGTGCGTTCCGCGATCAGCAAGTTCCGTGACCGGCGCGTCCCGCAGCGCGCCGGCAGTTCCTCAGAATATGTTCCTTTTGTATTTTGCATAGACCTCACGCAGCTCCTCGAGTTTCTCTTCGATCTCGTTCTCGTATCTGCTGAGCTCGGTATAGTCAGCTGCCTCTATGGCCTTGCGCGCCTTCATCAGGAGCGATTCCCTGCCCTTTTCTTCATGGCCTATCAGCGACTTGAGCTCGGTGATCCTTGCCCAGTTCGCGGAATCGTATTCGTTCGTATCATCCTCGTGAAGCTTTACGCAGCCTCTCAGGACATCCATGGTGTTCGGGATGTACCTGTCGTGGTATTCCATCGACCATTTGAGTATCATCTGTTCGCGGTACGAGCGGAGCGTCTTCTCGTTCGATTCTTCGCCTCCGGTTATACATACGACCCGGGCAGGATCGAAACCGCCGTCTCCCCAGTTGAGGAAGCTCTCCCATACGTTCGCAGGCGCTCTGCCGAAGAGGTTCTCTCTTTCTTCGACCGTGTAGTCCGTAAAGATATCGCGTTCCGATCTGTATTCGCGATCCTTCTCGAGGTAGAAATCCTCTTCGCCGTACTTCTTGCTGATGGACCTTTCGAGTTCTTCAGGCGTCCTTCCTGCCCCGAGCACAGCCTTTATACCGTCGAGCATGGTCCTGAATACCGAGCCGATGACCAGATATGTGTTTGAGTGAGGGTTAGGCGATCTGAGTTCGAACCTAGTCGAAAGCGGATTCTTGCGGTCCCTTACCAGACCTACCAGCACTGTCCTGTTTCGCGAAGGGGTCTGGTGGTCCTGACCCAGCGAGGTGACCACGCATACAGGGGCCTCGTAGCCCGGCTTGAGCCTCTGGAATGAATCATGTGTAGGCGCCACTATAGGATAGATCAGCCCGTAATTCTTGAGCAGCCCCATCAGAGCGCCGTACCCCAGCGGGCTCATGAAATCATTGTCCGGATCGGAAGGCTCGAAAAGATTCACGCGGCTGCCGTCCTTAAGCCTTGCGCTTATCCCGAAGTGCGTATGCTCGCCGGAGCCTGCCACTCCATAGATCGGCTTTGCCAGGAAGGTGACCTCCAGGCTGTTCATGCGGAACACATCCCTGACGATGTGCCTTATCTGTGCTTCATTGTCTGCAGCCTGCATCGGATCGGCATACTTCCAGTCGATCTCCAGCTGCTCCATGATGTGGTCGAAGTTGCCCGAATTGCCCATTTTGGCCTTGACGCCGCCGACTTCTTTGTGGCCCATCTCGACGCTGAAGCCGTAGTGATCGAGTATCTCGAGAGTCTGTTCAAGAGCTGTTGCGACAGGTCCCGAGACCCTCTGCCAGTACTGCTCTTTGAGTTCCTGCGCGATCGAGAGCTGGTCGCGGTCTGCCCTGTCGTCAGGCGTCTTGACCCAGAACTCGAGTTCAGTCGCGCTGTTGAGCAGTATCTCGTCTATGTCTTCGATGCTGTCCACTCCTCCGGTGTGTCCGAACACATACGGGTGCTCTTCAAGCTCATTTCTGAGCTCAGCGGTAAACATCTCGATCGCCTCTTTGAGGTATATCCTCGGACCCACCAGAGTGTCCCCGTTGTGACGCAGATAGGAAGGAATCCTGAGCGTACCTGTAGGAAGACCTGTCTCGTAGTCGATGTTGTCATAGTTGTATTCAACGAACCAGTTGACATCCATGTCAGACACCAGGTCGACTCTCGCGTTTGAAAGGTCAGCGATGGTCGGAAGAGCAACGGAGGAACCGTCGGTCTGCACGCCGTTCGCGAGCATCTTCTCCATGGATCCGAGGAAAAGCGCGACCGGGATCTTCTCGTCTGTGTTGTGGTTGCCCATATCGACCGCCGTAAAAGATACGAACTTTACCTCAGGATGGGCCAAAAGGCGGCTCCGGACCGCCTCTTCATCGTGCTCGTCCGGAGTCAGTGTATACAGCATTCTGTTCAAATCAAAATTGATCATGTGATATCCCTCTTTTCTCTGTCCCTTTGTTTCATTACCAGCCGGGAGACGATCCTCCCGGCCGTTTTTGCCCCTGCTTTGGCCGGGGAATTTCCCCGGCCGCATAATTGTTTTACCCTATTCTATCTGCAGCGCTATGCCGCATCCGGCACGCCGTCGCCTCCCACTGAAGCCGTGTCGCTCGCAGGCGCCTCAGGCGTACCGCTCTCGTTGGCCAGCTTGGTCAGATAGTTCTCGAGCTGGTTGATGTACTTGCCGTAGCCTTCCCAGTCGCCGTTCTTCTGACATTCGATCGCCTTGTCGTAAGCGTTCTGCGCCTTGAGTATGAGCGCCTTGATATCGTTCGCACCGCCTTCGTCATTGATGCTTCCGACGTCCTTGCCCGCATCGCCCGCATTGCCGCCGAAGAGGCTCAGCAGGGCCTCAGCAAGTGTAGGCTCGTATGCGATCTTGTCCTGATAAGCAACGATGACCCTCTTGACCTCAGGTATCGCCTGGTTCGTAGCCTCGAGGTATACAGGCTCGACGTACAGCAGCGATGTGCCGATAGGTATCACGAAGAGGTCTCCTCTGTTGTACGAAGTTCCCGATGACTTCCACAGAGAGAACTCCTTCGAGATCTCGGTGTTCTGGTCGATCTGCGCCTCTATCTGCATCGGGCCGTAGACAGTCTTGTTCTTCGGCATCGTGTACACGATCAGCTGACCGTAATTCTCGCCGTCGTTTCGTCCCATCATGATCGCTGTCATGTTCTGCTTGGACTTCGGAGTGAACGGCACCATGTTGATGAACTCGGCGCCCTCCTGAGTGTCAGGCAGGTTGAATACGTAGTAGCTCGGCTCCATCTCGACCTCTTCCGTGCCGTAGATCTGGTGAGCTATATCCCAGAGGTCCTCCTTCTGGTAGAAGACCTTGACCTCGTCCATATGGTACTTGGAATATACCTGCGCCTGGATCTTGAACATCGCGTTAGGATATCTGAGGTGGCTTCTCAGGCTTTCAGGGATCTGATCCTTAGGCTTGAACAGCTTAGGATATATCTTTCTGTATGTCTGAGCGATCGGATCCTCTTCATCCACGATGTAGAAGTCGACACTGCCGTCATATGCATTGACGACGACCTTGACCGAGTTTCTGATATAGTTCGTCAGGTTGACACCCTCCTCCTGGTACGGCTCGGAGTACGGATACTTGCTGCTCGTAGTATAAGCGTCGATGATCCAGTAGAGCTGGCCGTCCACGATCGTCAGGTACGGATCCTCCTCGTAGGAGAGGTAAGGCATGACCTTCTCGACCCTGCTCACGACATCTCTGACGTACATGATCTTGGAATTCGAAGTGATGTTCGATGAAACGAGTATGTTTACGCTTCCCTCCCTGATCGCATAGAGGATCCTGTTCAGCAGGTTCAGCTTGATTCCCGTCTTGCCTTCATATTCGGTGTACTTGTTCTCGCTTCCGTCCGGATAGTCGAACTCGGACTCCTTGGTATTTACGATGATGTAGTCCTTCGAAAGCTCGCCGAAATAGATCTCAGGTCTTTCGATCTTTATCTCGTCAATGTTCGTCTCCGGCGGGATGTTGCCCTCGATCACATCAGGCTGGCCCGAAGGAGTGACTTTGTCGACCTGAGATACCGCTGCACCGTAGCCGTGCGTGTACTTGAGGTGCTTGTTGATCCACGTATTGCTGATCTTCTCCTCGTCTATCTCTCTGGCCGAGAGGTAAGTCTGCGTGAGCGAGTTGTCTATCGTGTATCTGTCGATATCCACGTCGTTGAACCTGTAGTACTGACGTATGCTCTGCGTCTGGTTGTAGAAAACCTCTACAGGCTTGTAGTCGTTGATCCTGATGTTGCCTATTGTCTCATCGGCATTCGCGATGACATTGGCATTGAGCGAATCGTCAGCCGGGAACGAAGCAACTCTCACGTTGTCGATCCCATATGCGTGCCTCGTGTATTCGATATTGTTCTTCAGGTATTTCGATTCCTTGTTGATCTCGTCCGGGCTCACGACAAGCGTCTGGACGAGAGTGCCGGCTCCCGCTCCGAGCACGTATACGAGAATCATGATCACAGGCACCTTCAGAAGCTTCGTTATCTCACCCTTCTTTATATGCATCGCGAGCGTTACAGCTCCGACAAGGCACAGAACCATGATTATGCGGTATACCCAGAGGGTGATGTTGACATCTACAAAACCCGCTCCGTATACGACGCCGGTATGTGTGTGCAGCAGGTCGAACTGCTTGAGGAAGAAGTTGACCGCGAGCATCAGATAGAAAATGATACCCAGCACGATCAGCTTGCCGCTTGCGATCTCCATGAGGTTCTCGACATTGCTGTTGTTGATGTCTGTGCTGTGGCCTCTTCTCTTCTTATGGTTCTTGTCGAATGCGGTCTGCACCGCCTTTCTCGAAGCACGCGTCATCCTGCCGATAACGGAATAGTCGATAGGAGTGCGGTAGATGACCTTAGGTTCCTCGTCCTCTTCTTCTTCGAATGGTTCCGGCTCGTCAGGGAAGTCATCCGTCGGTTCAAAGATGTCAGGCGATCTGACCGAAAGCAGATATGAATAGTAGACGACCGTGACGACTACCAGCCCGATTACCGATACGAGAATGATCTCATTGAGCTTGTCGAGCCAGTCGAGTTTGAAGATGTAAAACCCTATGTCCTGATTGAACAGCGGGTCCTTGAGACCGAACTTCGAAGCATACACGTACTTTAGGAGTATCAGCCATGTTCCGACCGACGCATAGAACGCCACGCCCAGCGAGAACACCATGGAAAGTATCCACGATGTCGAGTTTATCCTCTTAAGATTAGGGATCTCGTGCGATTCTATCTTCCTGAAGTAACCGTTCTTGAGCGTGCGCAGATAGAATCTGGCAAGAAGAGTCACTATCACGAATACCGGTATGCCCAGCTCGAGCTGAGTGACCAGTCTCTTCCAGAAAACGCTGGTGTACCCGAGATCTTTGAACCACATCCAGTCGGTGATGAATCCGACTGTAGTCACGAGAAAAACGAATACAAGAGCGAGCACCATTATGATCAGAGAAATGCCCTTGCGGCCATTCCTGTTGCGTTTGCCCTTGAATTTGTTCCTTTTTCTCCCGGGTTTTTTGTTTGTAGAGATGAATTCTGCCAAGGCTGTTTCCTCCCGGCCAAATGCCCTTTTGCCTCTGTCCTAAAAAAACTGCAGCGACAGCGTCTGGCTGCCGCTGCAAGTGGTTCTATAGATTTACTTGCTTTCTTAAAGCAGGAAGTATCCGTTGCCCGGATCGATCGCTCCGTAGCCACCTGTCAGTTTGCTGATGATGGAATCGATCGTGAATGCGATGCTGCTGTCAGGCGCGACCTGAAGGATCAGGATGACCGCAAGCAGTATGACGAGTATTACCGCGATCACGACCGCGAGGACCGTCAGGAATCCGCTTCCCGTATCGACTTCTTCATATTCGGCTTCAACAGGAGCATCGCCCGTCTTGGATTTTGCCTTTGCAGCCTTTTTCTCCTGCCTGAGCTTCGCCTTCTCAGCCTTTGCAGCTTCTTTGGCGGCTTTCTTTTCTTCTTTGGAGACCTTGGTTTTCTTATCGCTCTTTGCAGGAACCGCGGCACCGGCATTTACCTCAGCCGGAGCTTTCTTTGCAGCTCCCTCATCCGCTTCTTTAGGCGGCGCCTTTACGAGCTCAGGCGGCATCTCAAATGCCTTGTATATAGTCTCATCCTCGACCTGCCTGTATGCCTTGCTCTGCTCTGCCGGTACCTCGGCTGCAACTGCCGCGTCAGAAGAGCCTCCCTTTCCGTCAGCCTTAGCGCCTTCCAGCTTTGCAGCATCCGGGCTTTCGCCCTTGAGCTTGTCGTATTCTTCGTCGAGCAGTCTCTGGAACTCCTCGTTCTTGCGGTAGAGTGTGTAGAACTTGTCGATCTTCTTTGTTTCTTCCGCCTCAGCTTCTGCTGTAGGCGCATCTCCGAAGAGATCCTTTTCGAGATCCTCCAGAGAGAGCGCATCCGAAGCTTTTTCTTCCTTTGGAGCTTCGATCTTTACTTCTTCGACGACCGGCGCAGGCGCAGGTGCTTCGTCCTTTACCTCTTCGGCAACCGGTGCAGGAGTTTCATCCTTTATCTCTTCGACAACCGGCGCAGGCGCTTCGGTCTTTACTTCTTCGACTGCCGGTGCCGGTGCAGGCTGCGCTGCTTTAACTTCTTCGACAGCAGGTGCTGGTGCTTCAGCCTTTACCTCTTCAACTGCCGGTGCTGGTGCAGTATCATGCTTTACCTCCCCGAGCACGACCATCACAGGCTCTTCGCTGTCATGCGCAGGTGCCGGCGTTTCGATCTTTACTTCCTCAGCTGCCGGTGCAGGTGCAGGCTGCGCTGCTTTAACTTCTTCGACAGCAGGTGCAGGCTCTTCAGCCTTTACTTCTCCGGCTGCCGGTGCAGGCGAAGTGTCATGCTTTACCTCTCCGAGCACGACCATCACAGGCTCTTCGCTGTCCTGTACAGGTGCCGGCTCTGAGGTTTTTGTTTCTTCTGCTGCCGGCGCAGGAGCAGCCTTTTCCGGCTCTGTCTTTTCGAGGATCAGAAGCTCAGGCTCCGGTTCCGCAGCAGGGAATGCATCAAGATACAGATCTTCCGGATTCACTTCCGAAGGCTGAGCAGGCGCAGCCGGCTCTTTCTTCTCGCTTGCAGAAGCAAGTCCGTCAAAGTATTTGTCGATATCCGATGTCGTCTCAGGCTCCATTGTGGTGTCAGCCGGAGTCTCATCAAGCTTTATGTCTGTCCCGGTCAGCTCCATGAGCCTCTTGCGTAAAGCTTCTATCTCATCCTCCTTATCGGCAGGAGCTGCTATTGTCATGCCCGTCTTTGAAGGGCTCGTCTTTTTCATCTCAGCGAAGAGAGCTTCTTCATCGACAGCCGGTGTTTCTCTTGTCGTATCAAGATCGAGATACTCGTTGAAGCCGTCATCGAAGTCGTCATCATCAAACTT
Organism: Mogibacterium sp.; assembly: GCA_017434585.1. GTDB lineage: Bacteria > Bacillota > Clostridia > Peptostreptococcales > Anaerovoracaceae > Crickella. The sequence goes on from JAFRFA010000187.1 coordinate 16,751, forward strand.
CGGTTCTTCGAATACCGGCTCTTCGTACTTCGGCTCTTCGAATACCGGCTCATCTACGGTCTCTTCGATCTTCGGGACCTCGAAGGTAGGCTCATCGATGACATCCTTCCTGAAGTCTATGTCTGCAGAGCCCGAAAGTTCCTCGAGCGATACGGCCGCATCCGCAGCTGTTTCGAACGCAGGCTCATCCTTCGCAGGAGAGGCTGCTCTCTTAAGGAAGTCCGGAAGCTCAAATCTAGGCTCGTCGCTCACCGGCTTTGCCGGTGCAGGCTTTTCGAACCTTGGCTCGTCATGTACGATCCCGGCTCCGGCCTCGAAGCTCTTTACATATTCATCGAACTGAGCGATCGTTTCTCTGGACATCTCGACCGACGGAGTCTTCACGTTGTCGAATGTGCGTCTGTCAGTCTTTCTCTCGACATCGTCGAACGGCGTCTTTACAGGCGA
>JAFRFA010000188.1:0-2525 GCA_017434585.1 Mogibacterium sp.
TCATCGATGAGGAATGCTCGACTCCGGACGGGCAGACGTTTTACATGGAAACTTTCATGCCGGACGTTTCCGGAAGCAGAAAACTCCCGGTAATAGTCGACATACACGGCGGAGGCTTTGTGAGAGAGGACAGAAGATACAGGAGACAGTATCTGAAGGCTCTGGCATGCCGCGGCTTTCTCGTGTTCTCTTTCGACTATATCCTCTCAGACGATACTTCGGTCACCCGCGAACTGAAGGATATCTGCAGCATAATCGATATAATATCCGGACGTCTGAAGGATTTCAGGACCGATCCTGAAAGAGTATACATGACAGGCGACAGCGCCGGAGCATATCTTGCCCTGTACGTCGCTGCCATGAGCAGATCGGAAAAACTGCGCGATGTCATCGGCTGTGATGGTCCTTCGCTCAAGTTCACGGCGCTCGGATTACACAGCGGTATGTTCTATATAGACCGCTGCGATCTGTCAGGCTGGGTCATGGACAGATTCGAATGCAGCATGAGCAGGGAAGAAAAGGAGTTCCGCAAATATATCGATCCGGAATGCGAAGAGGTTATATCGAACCTGCCGCCTGTCTTCCTTTCGACGAGCAGAGGGGGACTTCTTCAACGGATACACCCTGTCGTTACATGAGGCTCTGAAGAAAGCCGGGAAGAGAACGCGTCTTGTGTACCGCGGCAGCAATGAACTGATACATTCCTACGCTGCGGTACTGCCGAACCTTCCTGAGAGCATCGATGTCATCGACATGATGACCATTTGGTTTGAGGAGCAGACCGAAGAAGCGAAAAAGGAAGAAAAAAGACGCAAAGAAGAGCAGAAGGCTCTGGACAGGATCAATAAACGCATCGAAAGCGGAGAGATAATCGGACAGAAATCATGGCAGTTCATAAAGGAGCTCAACTCCTACAGCGAGGAAAGGCTGGATTCCGTGGCCATAGTCGACGGAAGGACTGAATATACGTACAGGAAGATGTTCCGCAGATGGGAGCGCTATGCGGAGGTATTTTCGGCTCTCGGCATGACCGGAAAGAACGGGACGAGAGTACACTTGAGAAGCACGCCTGCAGCGGAGGTCATCTTTGCGCTCTTCGGCCTTAACATGACCGGGGCGTCTGTCTCACTGGCGCTTGAGTTCGGGGACAACAGCATCATCAGGCTGAAGGGGCTGAACGAAAACGAAAACATAACGGATGTCATACTGAATGACGCTGATCTTGACGCAGGGTTTCTGCGCACTCTCGCCAGGGAAAAGGATGATCTTGGCATACGCAATGTGATCGTCATCCATGCTCCGGTAATGGGTGAATTCACCTGGCCGTGGGAGGAGAGGGCGCGTCTTCGCAGGTACAGTGAGCTCAAAAAGATCGACGGCGTGCTGTTCATGGACGAACTTCTTAAAGAATACGAAGCATACCCGATCGATCTGTCGGAAGAGATGCGTGATGATGCGATGATCACCCATACTTCCGGCACGACTACAGGGGCCAACAAGCCTGTGCCTATGTCGGACAGGGGCCTCAACGAGACATCGGCAAGAATGCTTGCCGACAGCAGATTCGGATCTCTCAGGGGAAGGGCATCGACCATCATCCCTATGGAGATGGGATCGGCATATGTCCTCTGCGACGAGCTGCTGCTTCCGCTTGCGTTCGGGGGCAGGGTCGCGATCATGCCTCCTAGGGGCAGGATGGCTATGGACATGGACGGACTAAGAGCGCTGACCTATTACCGTGTGAATGTGCTGTTCGGCGGACCGATGTTCATGGAGATGATGATGAGGGTGCCGGTAAGGCCTGATCTTTCGGCTGTGGAATTCGTGTTCCTGGGAGGCTCGTACGCGTCCGTCGACGCGAGAAAGAGATTCAACAGATATCTCAGAAGATGCGGTTCAAAGGCCGGAGTATGCATCGGATATGGGCTTTCCGAAGCGGGAGGAGCATGCCTGCTCTCGTCTTCAGACAGGACCGATGACGGTATCGGCAGGCCGTTCAAAGGAATAAAGATAAAACTATATGATGAGGAAAAGGAAGTGTTCCTGGATCCCGCGGACGGACCGGCGACAGGCGTCATGTACATGTGCTCACCGGCGGTGAGCTGCGGGCGCATAGACGACAAGGTCTTCTTCGAACTTGAAGAGATAGACGGAGAAAAGTATCTGAACACATATGATCTTGTCAGGACAGGAGAGGACGGTGAGTTCTACTACTGCGGCAGGATGAACAAGTTCTTTGTCAATAACAGCAATGTCCGCTTTGACGCAGGCCTTGTGGAGAGAGCTGTAGCGGCGCAGCCTAAGATAGAAAGCTGCGGTCTTGTGCCGGGATATGACAAGAGGCTCCGGGACACCGTGCCGGTGCTGTATGTCAAGCCGGTGATGCAGGCGGCTGATGCGCAGAAGGCCGTGACAGATGCTCTCAAGGGAGCGTTCATCACAGAAGGTGCGATAAAGGATACGAACCTTCCGATGGAGTGCATCATCACAGACGAGATACCTTACAATGCCTCGGGCAAGGTGGA
>JAFRFA010000189.1:0-12992 GCA_017434585.1 Mogibacterium sp.
GCCTCGCTTCAGAAGATCTTTCATGAATTCGAGGTTGTCTCCGAGGTGCAGCTCGTTCGGGGCCGGCTGGCCGGAGGCTCTGACCCCTGTGCCGGCCGGACCGTCATTATGGCCGGAGGCTCTGACCCCGCGCCCGCCGGCCGCAGCACCGCCAATGTTGCCGCTTAGACTTTCCGCGTCCTGCCGCACTCGTCCGTACAGCTCTCGCCCGCTTCTTATTCCCTCCAGTATATTCTCTATTACGGATGTTTTATTTCTTTCCAAAAGCTCTTATATTCCTGTTCCAGGCCAGCTCACGGCGTGCCCGCATGCCGGTGACGGAGCGGGAGAATCCATCAGACGCCGGGAGTTCAGCCTTCTTATTTCAAAAATAAGAAGGCCCCGGACGAAATGCCCGGGGCTGCGTCCAGTTATCAGTTGAGTACTTCCATATCGTCGAAATCGACGCCTATCATCTCTTCGAGTTCCGCGCTCACGCTGAGAACGAAGTCGATGCCCGATTCCTTGGAGATTATCTTGATCTTCTCGATGAAGCTAGGCAGCACCTCAAGAGCGAAGTCTCTGTGTCTCATGATGCCGTCAAGGAAGATCGTCTCAATGTCGTTGTCCGAGCTCATGATACCGAACAGGAAACCGATGTACTCATCCTCATTCGTGATGTGCGGGAAATCCTCCATGCACACGACCCTGATCTTATAGTCAAGATCATAGATAAGTCTTGAATTCTTATTTATGAACACGATGCTTCCTCTGGCTGTCTGGACAGTATCGTTGGCGAGTTCGATCATTCTCTTGGTCTTGCCGCTTCCCTTATGTCCGATCAAGAGTTTCACCATGGCGATGTACCTCCTTAATAATCAAAAGTAGTTGCTAATCAGTATACAACAACATATTGTAGCTTTCAAGGTAATTCCCTTTACAAGTGCACATTATGTGACATTTTTCAACATGCTGTCATACTGTGCAGCTATGCCTTAGCCTCAGCTGCCTTCTCAGCGTCGAGCTTCTTTACTACCTCGTCAATCCTGTGAGCTACCTTGCGGAAGTCGTCCTCGAGGTATCCTCTGGTCGTCATCGGAGCTGTTCCGATACGTACGCCGGATGTCTGCATAGGCGATCTCTTCTCGTTAGGCACGCAGTTCTTGTTGAGAGTGATGCCTACCTCGTCGCATGCAGCCTGCAGGTCCTTGCCTGTGAACTCGTGGTCAGAAAGGTCGAGCAGGAATACGTGGTTGTCCGTTCCGCCCGTAACTACCTTGTAGCCCATCTTCGTGAACTCGTCGGCGAGAGCGGCGCAGTTCAGTCTTACCTGATGCTGATACTTCTTGAACTCAGGCTTGAGAGCTTCTTCTGCGCATACGGCCTTGCCTGCGATGATGTGGCAGAGAGGACCGCCCTGTGCATACGGGAATACAGCCGAGTCGACCTTCTTTGCGAGCTCAGGTCTTGCGAAGATCATGCCGCCGCGAGGACCTCTGAGCGTCTTGTGAGTAGTTGTCGTTACGATGTCAGCATAGCCGAACGGTGTCGGATGCTCGCCTGCGGCAACCAGACCGGCGATATGAGCCATGTCTACCATGAAGTATGCGCCTACGCTCTTTGCGATCTCTGCGAATGCAGGGAAGTCGATGATCCTGGAGTATGCGGATGCTCCTGTAAGGATCAGTTTAGGCTTGAGCTCTTCTGCCTTTTTCTTTACGTCTTCCATATCGATGCGTCCGTTCTCGTCCACGTCGTAGAAGTGCATGTCATAGAGCTTGCCGCTGAAGTTTACGGCCGATCCGTGTGTGAGGTGTCCGCCGTTATCGAGGTTGAGACCGAGGATAGTGTCGCCCGGCTCAAGAATCGCCTTGTATGCAGCGAAGTTTGCCTGTGAACCCGAGTGCGGCTGAACGTTTACGTGGTAGTCTGTCTTGAAGACCTTTCTCCACAGATCGCAGCAGTACTCTTCGAGTTCGTCAACGATGATCGTTCCGCCGTAGTATCTGCCCTTGTTGCCGGATGTCCTCGTGATAGGAGCCTGCGGATAACCTTCCGCGTACTTCCACGAAAGGCAGCTTCCGCATGCAGCCATTACGGCCTCGGAGCAGTAGTTCTCGGATGCGATGAGTTCCACGTTGTTCTTCTGTCTCAGATACTCCTTGTTCACAAGATCTGCTACTTTTTCAGAACTCTTGCGGATCTCTTCAACTATCATCTGATTATAGTTGCTGTTGTCGTTTCCGTTTCTGTCAAACATAGTGCCGGTCCTTTCTCCTCGATATAGATTATAAATTACTAATTATGATCGCTGTTGAACAGTTCACGCATCTCTCCGGCAAGATAGATCGAGCCGCATGCGAGAACGCACTCAAACCCCGAGTCCTTCGCGTATCTGTATGCCTCGCTGACGGTGCCGAATGACTTGCACCCGCGCCCGCATCCAGATATCAGTTCGCATATGCGAGAAGGATCTTCAGCTCTTTCGTAGTCCACGGCAGCCGCCGCGTAGGAGCAGCCTTTGAGCCCTCCTGTCAGCAATTGTACCATACGGACGGAATTTTTGTCTTTCATACAGCCAAAAATTACGAGAGTTCTTTTTATTTTATTTGCAGCGGCGAATGCTGAATATGTCTTTGTCAGAGCTTCTATCGCGTCGGGGTTGTGCGCTCCGTCGATGATAAAGCACGGGCCCTTGCCCCCTGCTTTTCCGAGTATCTCGAAGCGCCCCGGCAGAAATGCCTCTGAAAGTCCCTTTTCTACAGCTTCATCAGGCACGCTGATCCCGGATGCTCTGACGGCTTCGACAGCAGTTGCAGCGTTGCAGAGCTGATGCAGTCCGATCATAGAGACCGAATCCAGGAGGGCTTTCTCCTTCGTCTCTTTCCGGCCACGGGGTCTGACCCCCTGGCCAAAGTCGTACATCGCAGATACATCGATGAATTCCGAGCCCTTCTCTTCTGCTGCTTTTTTCAGGACGCCGCTTACAAGCGAACCCTGCGTCTGGGATACGACCGGCACTCCCGGCTTTATTATCCCCGCCTTTTCGCGCGCGATCTTTATGATCGTATTTCCGAGCTGGGCGGTATGGTCCAGCCCGATCTGCGTGATCACGCTTACAAGAGGTTTTTCTATGGTATTTGTCGAATCCAGTCTGCCGCCGAGTCCAGCCTCGAGGATCACATAGTCTGGATCCTGCTCTTTGAACCACAGATATGCCGCCGCCGTATATATCTCAAAGAATGTCGCATCATTGCAACGTAAAGTTTTCTTTACATTATCCGACGCAGCCCTCACTTTGTCTTTCAGCGCGTCATATTCCGCCTGTTCTATCATGCGGTGGGACCCGTCCCATATCTGGACGCGCTCGCACTCAGTCTCGAGATGCGGCGAAGTAAACAGTCCGACACTATAGCCTGCCTTCTCGAGTATGGAGGCGATCATCACTGCGGTCGAGCCCTTGCCGTTCGTACCGGCTATATGTATAACCTTAAAGTCTTTCTCCGGATCTCCGAGCTCCTTCAGCAGAGCCTCCATCCTTTCCAGTCCGTCAGAGATCGCCATTATTTGAATTCCGTCAGAAGAGCGGTGATATATTTGACCGTGCCTTCCATATCGTAATGTCCCATGAATTCGCCAGGCGTATATTTGACCGGCGGAACATCGATCTTGACGACCTCTATGTGCTCAACTGCTATATCCTTTACATTTATCACCATCACGATGGTAGTCATCGTGATGCGGTCCAGACCGTTCTTGTAGTAATTAATTTCTTTCTTTGAACGGAGAGTATCGATAACTATCAGATAGTCGCACTTATCCAGGCCGTCCGCAAAGACCGAATCATCCACCGCTTCAGCTATTGCAGCTCCGGTAGGGTATTCACGTACACCGTCATCTTTGTCTTCATAGTAGATCGGAGTGAAAAGCGGCCTGTCGGCATCCTCTTCATTGGTGCTCCCTATGGTCTCCAGGTATTTCTCCTTGTCGAAATAGAGCGCCTGCATAGGTATATCGTCGAGGGCTGCCGGATGAGCGAGGATGACCTTGCTGTTCTTCGGCAGGTAGTAATCGCCTGAGCACAGATTGCTCTCAGCGCGCGGGTCGACGAATTCCAGACCGCCTATATAATCGTAATCGAACACTTCCTCAAGCAGTTCCGCGTCGGGAGCAGGCTCTCTTATAGCGTGCCCCTGCGCAAGTCCTATAAGGGATTTACGCACGATATCCTCAGCCCAGGCATCTTTCTGCGCAAGGCTTTCTTCGTGCGACATGCCGCATCCGGCGGCGATGACCATAGCAGCTAAAAGCGCGGCCAGCAGCAAAGCTTTTTTCAGTTTTGAATCGTGCATAATTTCCCTCCTTTTCTTACTTTCTGAGCGCTTCGAGGCGCGTGGTGACTGTCTCGAGCATGCCGCGGTACTTCTCGCCCTTGGCCTTCTCTTCGTCGATCAGATGCTGAGGAGCCTTTGAGACGAAGCCCTGGTTGGCGAGCTTCTTTTCGACGCGCTCGACTTCTGATTCGAGCCTCTTCTTTTCTTTGTTGAGTCTCTCGATCTCGGCCTCGATGTCGACGAGATCTCCGATCTTCACGGCGATCTCTGCTCCGTCTATGACGGCGGTCATGACATCTTCAGGCATCTCGTAGTCGCTTCCCTTTATATCTATGTTGATTACGTTGGCGAGCTTGCGTATACGCTCCTCGACGGTAGCGATCTCATCCGCGAGCCTGTCTGTCTTTATTATCAGGTTGAGCTTCTTTCCCGGAGCGGCTTCCGCCTCTGCCCTTATGTTGCGGACAGCCTTCGTGACCGCCATAGTGGCGTTGATCCTCTTTACGGACTTCGCATAATCCATGTCAGGATCGTACTGAGGCCACTCTGCGCGGATCAGCATGGCGTCTCTTCCGGTCTTTCCCTCTTCCTGCGGAAGACATCCCCAGATCTCCTCTGTGATGAACGGCATGAACGGATGCAGGAACTTCAGAAGGTCCTTGAGCACCTTCGTGAGCACCCATCTCGCGATCTTCTTGTCCTCTTCATCGTCTCCGTAGAGCCTGCTCTTGGTCATCTCGATGTACCAGTCGCAGAAGACATCCCATATGAGTTCGTAGACCTTCTGTCCTGCAAGACCGAGCTCGAACTTGTCGAGCATCTCGGTGATGTACTTCGCGCCTTCGTTGACCATCTGGAGTATCCATCTGTCCTCATGTCTGAGTTTCGACTCGTCGTACTCCATAGGCAGCCAGTTTCCGTCCTCGTCCTGCAGGTTCATGATGGTGAACCTCGAAGCGTTCCAGAGCTTGTTGGCGAAGTTCCTGGCGCCCTCTATCCTCTTAGGGATGTATCTGGTGTCATTGCCCGGCGATATGCCCGTGCAGAGCATGAAGCGAAGAGCGTCGGCACCGTACTGGCCGATCGACTCGAGCGGATCGACTCCGTTGCCGAGAGACTTGCTCATCTTGCGTCCCTGCTCGTCTCTCACGAGGCCGTGGACGAACACGTAGTCGTAAGGCGCATCTCCCATGCACTCATAACCGGAGAACACCATCCTGACGACCCAGAAGAATATGATGTCGTATCCCGTGACCAGCACGCTGTTCGGATAGAAGTAGTCGAGATCAGGCGTCTTGTCAGGCCAGCCGAGCGTCGAGAACGGCCAGAGAGCCGAACTGAACCATGTGTCCAGAACGTCCTCGTCCTGAGTGAAGTGTCTGCATCCGCACTTCGGGCAGACTTCAGGCATGTGGTCCGCGACGACGATCTCGCCGCACTCATCGCAGTAATACGCAGGGATCCTGTGTCCCCACCAGAGCTGGCGGCTGATGCACCAGTCCCTTATCTCGTACAGCCATCTGAGGTAGACTTTGCCGAACCTCTCAGGCACGAATTTCAGGCGTCCGGACTCGACTGCCTCGATGGCAGGCTTTGCCAGCTCGTCCATCTTTACGAACCACTGATCGGACATCATAGGCTCGACGGCGCTGTGGCATCTGTAGCACTTGCCGACAGGGATGGTGAGGTCCTCTGTCTTCACGAGGTAACCGGCCTCTTCGAGGTCCTTTACCCATGCTTTTCTGCATGCGTACCTGTCCATGCCCTCGTATTTGCCAGCGTATTCGTTCATCGTGGCATCGTCGTTCATGCAGGATATGATCTCGAGATCGTGTCTCCTGCCGACTTCGAAGTCGTTAGGGTCGTGGGCCGGCGTGATCTTCACGGCTCCCGTTCCCTTTTCAGGGTCCGGATATTCGTCGGCGATGACAGGGATCTCTCTGCCCACTATAGGCAGGATGACCTTCTTTCCGACGAGGTCCTTGTATCTTTCGTCGCTCGGATGCACCGCGATAGCGATATCTCCGAACATGGTCTCAGGCCTCGACGTGGCGACGGTGATCCCCTCGCCTCCGTCCGCGGCCGGATATCTGAAGTACCAGTACTTTCCGTTCTCGTCCTCGTGCTCGACCTCTGCGTCAGACAGCGATGTCTTGCAGTCCGGGCACCAGTTGATCAGGCGGTTGCCCTTGTATATCCAGCCTTTCTCATAAAGGTCGATGAAGAATCTTACGACGGCCTTGTTGCACTGCTCGTCCATGGTGAAGCGCTCGCGCCTCCAGTCGCAGGAGTCGCCGAGCTTGCGGCACTGCTTCGTGATGCGTCCGCCGTACTCCTCCTTCCATGCCCATGCGTGCTCCAGGAATTCCTCTCTTGAGAAGTCTCTCTTGTCGCGTCCCGTCTTTTCGCGGAGCTCGTTCGCTACCTTTACCTCGGTCGCGATGCTCGCGTGGTCGGATCCCGGAAGCCACAGCGCGCTGTATCCCTGCATCCTCTTCCATCTTGTCAGCACGTCCTGCAGCGTCTGGTCGAGGGCGTGCCCCATGTGCAGCTGCCCCGTGATGTTCGGAGGCGGCATGACGATCGTGAAAGGTTTTTTGTCCTGTTCGATGTCCGCGTCAAAAGCGCCTTCGGTCTCCCACATCTCATAGATGCGGTCCTCGAAGTCCTTCGGATTATAGGTCTTGGCCAGATTCTTCATTTTGATCATTCCTCTCAGTTTTATTTACAGTTTCTTTATTGTCCTATCTATATCTCGCTGTATTCGTTGCCGTCGTCCAGCACCTCGTGGCGCACCCTCGACATGACCTCGTCGATGCGGTGGAGTTCTTCGGCACAGCCCTTGAGCGTGTCCACTATCTCCTGCGAGAGCTCGCCCTTGTTCTTGTAGCGGAGCTCGTGCTCGAGGCTCGCCCACGCGTTCATCACGATGCTCTGGAACTGTATCTCTACAGGCACCATCTTTTTTCTGTTGACCAGGTATACGGGTACGGCCACGACTACGTGGAGGCTGCGGTATCCGCTCTCCTTCGGCTTGTCGCAGTAGTCCTTCACCCTGATCATCTCGATGTCCTCCTGCGACAGCAGCAGCTTGGACATCGTGCTTATATCCTCTTCATAGTTGCAGACCACTCTGATGCCGGCGATGTCCAGTATCTCGCGCTTTACGGTGTCCAGATTGTTTATCGGGTCTTCTATCCCGTATCTGAACGCCTTTTCCATCAGGCTGTCAAAGCTCTTGAGTCTCGACTGGACGTGGTGTATAGGCATGTATGAATGCTGTTTGTCGAAGTCGTCAGAGATGTTCTGCAGCCTTGTATCGAGCTCTCTTATCGCTGAATTGTATGACAGGCTTATATCATCTATAGCCCGCTGAAGTTCTTCGTCAGTGCCCTTGAATTCAGGCATCTTCTTGCGGATCCTGTCCGCATAATAGTATCTGAATGACATTTCTACATCATCTCCTGCAAACTTACTATCCCCGTCCATCTGCTCTGCTGCTCTTTCTTAGCAGCCTTTATGATGTTTCTGAGCAGTATAGATGTCGTTACCCTTCCTATTCCTCCCGGCACCGGCGTATACGAGAGGTCCTGTATCTTTCCGCTCTGCATGATCTCTTCGATGTCGAGATCGCCGTGCATCTTTCCGTCGCGGCCCATTCCCGTACCCACATCGAGAACTATCTGTCCGTCGCGGAAGTATCTGCTGCCGAATCTCTGCGTCAGCCCCGTCGCCAGGACCACTATGTCGGCCTCGCGGCAGTACTTTATCGTATCTTCTTCAGGAGTTCCCGAATGGCATATGGTCACCGTCGCGTTCTCCTGCATCATCATCATCGCGACAGGTTTTCCGACCGTGATGCTCCTGCCGAGCACTGCCACCCTGCGTCCGTCCAGCTTTATCCTGTGATGATGCAGTATCTCCATCACGGCTTCAGCCGTGCATGCGTTGAATGTGTCCCGGGCTCCGACGAAGAGCTCGGCAATGGACTTGTCGGTGATCGCGTCCACGTCCTTCGTAGGATTCAGCATCGTCCTGAGCCTCTCGCCGTCTATCCCTTCAGGGAAGGGCCTCAGCAGTATGATCCCGTGCACGCCCTCGTCCTCGTTGACAGCCTGCAGCGACACCTCCAGAAGCGCCTGGCTGGTATCCGCCGAGAAGTTGATGGCCTGGGTCTCGATGCCGTATATCCTGCTTTGGCGGAGTATGGCATTCTCGTAATACTTCTGTCCCGCATCATCTCCGACTCTGATCACGGCAAGCTTGGGGATTATGTCCTGCTCAGCAAACTGCCTGACAGCATCCCTTATGTATATCTCTATTTCTTTTTTTACTCCGTCGCCGTGTATCTTACGGAACATCCGTCATTTCCTTCCTGATCACGCAGCCTCTGCAGCGATGAGCCTGTCCGCGCGGTCCTGTCTGAGATTGACGATCAGGAGCACCACGAGCGCCACGACGAATATGATGGTCGAGAGCGCGAAAAGGCTCGGCCTTATGCCGATCTTGACTTCGCTGTATATGAGTGTCGATATGGTATTGATGCCGGCGCCTCTTGTGAAGTATGTGATGATGAAATCATCGACCGACATGGTAAAGCTCAGCAGAAAGCCCGACAGTATGCCCGGCTTGAGTTCAGGCAGCACTATCTTTCTGAAGGCGTATCTTTCCGAAGCGCCCAGATCGAGAGCCGCCTCGAAGAGCCTTTCTGTATTCTTGTTCACGCGCGGCCTTACCGAAAGAATCACGTAAGGTATGCAGAAGGTCGCGTGGCTGAAGAGTATAGTCATGTATCCCCGCGGAGCTCCCACCATGAGGAAGAAGAGCATCAGCGCGATGCCCGTCACGATATCCGCATTCAGCATCGGTATGTTGTTGAATCCGAGCAGTATATTCTGTGTCCCCGGCTTCATCGCCGCCATACCGAGCACGGCCAGCGTGCCCACGACAGTCGCGATCAGCGCCGCGAGTATGGCTATGGAGAACGTATTCACGATGGCTCCCATCATGAGCCTGCTGTGGAAGAGCTCGTCATACCAGTGCAGGCTGAATCCGCCCCATACCGACATCGACTTCGTTTCGTTGAACGAGAGCACGATAAGCGTGATTATCGGCAGATACAGAAAGAGCATCACTATTACGATGTAGATACGTCCTATTGCTTTTTTCATTAAATAAGATTCGCTCCTCCCGTTTTGTCGAACTTCTGCAGCGCCAGCATGCTGATGATAATGAATACCATCATTACCAGCGACAGCCCCGATCCGAGGTACCAGTTCGAGTTCACGGTGAATTCCTGCTCGATGATGTTTCCGATCAGGTTGATCTTGCCGCCGCCGAGCATGTTCGAGATAACGAATGTAGTAAGAGCCGGTATGAAGACCATCGTGATGCCCGATACGATGCCCGGCACCGAAAGAGGCAGTATGACCTTCGAATAGACCATGCTCTTTTTTGCCCCGAGGTCGTAGGCCGCCTCGATGAGGTGGCTGTCGATCTTTGAGACCGTGTTGTATATAGGGAGTATCATGAACGGCAGAAAGTCGTATACCATGCCGAGCACGATGGCACCCGGAGTGTTCATCATCTCCTGCCTAGGCAGTCCGAACGCAGCGATGACGGCGTTGATGACGCCCTGCCTTTCGAGCAGCACCTGCCACGCCATCGTCCGCAGCAGGAAGTTCATCCACATCGGAAGTATGATGACGAATATCAGGAATCCCTGCTTTCCGTACTTGCTCTCCCTGAGTATCATGGCCATCGGAAAAGCGATCAGAAGGCATATAAGCGTGCTGATCAGCGCCAGCAGAAGAGAGAGCAGCAGGGCCTGCATGTGATCGTGCCTGAATATGGCCAGGACGTTGTCAAGCGTGAAGCCCCCTTCCCTGCTCGTGAAGCCGTAGTATGCGATCGAAGCGAGCGGTATGACCGTGCCCGCTATGATCCATATGATGAACGGTATGCTGTATTCTTTTTTCGCTATCAGATTCGTACCCATCTATATGTCGAGTTCTATCGATTTCTCAGCTTCGCTCTTCGGCTTGTGCATTATCTGTATGTTCTCGGGATCGACCTTCATGCCGATCTTCTCTCCGACGTCGTGCTGGTCGTAGTTCTGCAGCAGCCACTCGACCTTGCCGTGCTCGCTCTGCACGAGCATCTCGTAGTGCACGCCGATGAAGAGCTTCGATGTGATGGTTCCGTTCCACTGGCCCTTGCCGTACGGCACGATATCTATGTCTTCAGGCCTTATGACCACGTCTACCCTGCGGCGCGGCGGGAAGCCCTCTTCGCTGCCGTCGATGCACGGGAAGTCGGTGCCGTCTATCCTGACGACTTTCTCTTCTACCATCTGACCCGAGACTATGTTGCTGTCTCCGATGAAGTCGGCAACGAAGGCGTTGACGGGCTCATCGTAGATCTCCTGAGGTGTCCCCTCCTGCTGGATGTAGCCCTCGTTCATGACAACGACCTTGTCGGACATCGTAAGCGCCTCTTCCTGGTCGTGCGTGATGTATATGAATGTGATGCCGAGCTCCTTCTTGAGTCTGACGAGCTCGTACTCCATCTCCTGCCTGAGCTTCAGATCGAGCGCGCCGAGCGGCTCGTCAAGGAGCAGCACCCTCGGCTCGTTCACTATGGCTCTTGCCATGGCTATCCTCTGCTGCTGGCCGCCTGAGAGCTGGTCTATGCGCCTGTTCTCGAAGCCTTTGAGGTTCACCAGTTTGAGAGCCTGCGCGACCTTTTTGCTTATCTCCTTCTCGCTTTTGTTCTTCACCCTGAGGCTGAAGGCGATGTTCTCGCCCACGCTCATGTGCGGGAAGAGCGCGTAGTTCTGGAACACAGTATTGACCGGGCGCTGGTTTGCAGGCATGTCTGTGATGTCCTTTCCTTCGAAGAACACCCTGCCCTCGTCAGGCTTCTCGAAACCCGCGATTATGCGCAGGGTCGTAGTTTTGCCGCAGCCCGAAGGACCCAGCAGAGTGACGAATTCGTTCTCGTCCACGCTGAGGTCGATGCCGTTCAGAACGACAGTGTCGTCAAAGCTCTTGACTATTCCCTCCAGTCTTATAAGTTCGCTCAATATAGTAACCCTTTCTTATTTTTTCTTCAGTCCCAGTTCGTCGAGCACTCCGAGGATGGATTCCATCTGTGTGCCCTCGTTGAATTCGATCTTTCCTGCGTCCGCCTCCTGCGAAAGGACAGGATCGATCGGCAGCTGTTCGAGCAGTTTGATGCCGTATGTTGCTGCCACTGCCTCGGCAGAGCTTTCTCCGAACATGTGGATCTTCTCACCGCAGTGCGGGCAGGTCATGTAGCTCATGTTCTCCACAAGACCGAGCACAGGTATGTTGAGAAGCTCCGCCATCTTTACGGCCTTCGCCACTATCATGGACACGAGGTCCTGAGGCGAAGTGACAACGATGATGCCGTCCACAGGGAGCGACTGGAATACGGTCAGAGGCACATCGCCCGTCCCCGGAGGCATGTCGATGAAGAGAACATCGAGGTCTCCCCAGCATACATCCGTCCAGAACTGCTCTACCACTCCGCCGATGACCGGGCCTCTCCATACTACAGGATCGGTCTCGTTCTCGACGAGAAGGTTGATGGACATCATCTTTATCTCGGTAGGAGTCACTTCAGGCATGATGCCGAACTCGCTCCCGTACGCCTTTGAATGCACGCCGAACATCTTCGGGATCGAAGGGCCGGTGATGTCCGCGTCCATGATGCCCGTCTTGTATCCGTTCCTTGTAGCCGCGAGGGCCGAAAGCGCCGTTACCATGGACTTTCCGACTCCGCCCTTTCCGGATACGATGCCGATGACTTTCTTTATGGAGCTGTTCTCGTTGAGAACGGCCTTAGGGATGCCGCCTTCTCTCGAAGGGCAGTCGCTCCCGCATGTGCTGCAGTCGTGAGTGCAGTCTTCAGGCGCCTGTCCGCCTTCGTGTCCGCCCTGGTGCATCATTACGTGCTTGAGATTGTAGATCATTTCATTTTCTCCTTTATGTAAACGTTATTGTTTCCCTACTCTGCAGCGAGTGTCTTCATCTCGCTGATCATGCCGCCGAAAACAGCGTCCTGCAGCTTTTCGTTGGTCTGTATGTCCGTGGTCCAGCTGCCGTCTCCGGACTCTTCCGCCCTTATGTCGACGTAAGCGGCATGGTTTTTATTTTTGAGCCCGGCCAGCCTTGAGAACAGCGCTTTGTAGAATTCGCTGCCTTCTGCATCCTCTGCAGATGCATTTTCGTGCGTCTTGAGGTAATCCTTCCAGGTCGCGAGGTATTCCCTGCCGAAATCGCAGCTGTTGATCTTTACGGTAACGAGAGTGTACTCTCCGTCTCCGTCATTTTTGACCTCGCTTCCGAGCACCTTGTAATCGAAGTCCCTTACCTTCGCGAGGAAGGCGTCGAAGTCGCCGCCGGCCTCCGCCGGAAGGTTCTCCTTCACGGCCGCAAGACTCGCCGGCGCCGTCTCTGAGGTCTTCAGTTTCTCAAGTTCGGATTTGACCGCCCCTGTGGCACCGTTTCCGGAGCAGGCAGCGAAGATGAGCGCGAGCGTCACCGCGCATATTGTGATCAGTATTGTTTTCTTTGTCACTTGATGACCTTTCTGGATTCTTTATCGAATACTGTTATGCCGGCCTTGTCCATTGCGGGCAGCAGCTCCGACGCA
>JAFRFA010000023.1:0-2314 GCA_017434585.1 Mogibacterium sp.
AAACCTCACCGAAGCTGAAGATAGGCGGCGTGGCAGTACAGCTTGAAGGTTTCGATAACCCTGACCGCCCGTATGCGGCATGGCTTGCCGCAAAGGGCGAATAGATAAATAGGTTTATCTGCAGTACAGACCCCTCTTACTGCCGATAATAGATCCGGTGGATGCTGCGATAAATATCGCGGCATCCATCCATGCCAATGTGCTGTGATAGCTGCCGTGACTGGGAAGTGCCTCTTTTATCAAAGAATAACTGTCAATTATGTCAGAAAATGCAAAACACAACCCCAATTAACAAAACTATTCAACGAATTCATAGCAATTCTTTATAATCAGCCACTCCGAGCCAGGCAACTGTAAATCGGATAATGCAAACGATCTGTGTCGCTAAGATGCATGTTGGCGGCTGTATAAGCAAGGCTTCGGAATACCCCTCTTATCTCCGGAGCCTTGTTCCCTCTAAGAGGCACTGCCATGTGCGGGGCGGGTACAAGATAAGCTACATGTCATTAGTGTGAAGATGACAAAACAATTATTCAATCCGGTATTTTTCCATAACTTGTACCCACCCGGCATATGGAATAAAGGAGATCGCATATGGTCACAAATGATGAACTTAAGCACATAGTAGAGGGGCTGAACAGCACGCTCTCAGCCGAGCTTTCTGACGGAGCACGCGATGTTGTCGTGATCGAAGAGAGGCCTTTTGAGAATATGTATAACCACGAATTCTTTTACTTTCTGAACGGCAAAGTCGTGGTGAGCAAAGACGCTCTGAACGATATGTATCCGTATATGAACCAGTTCGAAACAGAGAAGTGCCTGTATGACCATATACGCGATGAGCTTGTACGGCGCGGAAGGTTAAAAGGGTAGACCTGCCGTGACTCTGTATACAGGTACCATAATCCTGACAGAACTGCTGATGCTGACGATGTCGCTCCACGTTCTCACATACAAGGGCTTCACAGCACAGCAGAAGAGATGGTTCATCCTTACCTACTGCACCATCATGCTGTGCGCCTATACAGAGTTCCTTGCCATCCACTTCAACGAGCATGGAGCTTCTTTCGTGCGTCCTCTTACCATAGCGACGGTCATACAGTTCTCTTTAACACCTATGCTGCCTGTATTCTTCACAGGAGCCCTTGGCATGCGGGACATGGCAAGGAAGGCATCGGTCCTGTTCCTGGTACATGTGCTGATCGAGATCATGGCTGCTCCATATGGCTGGATCTTCTACTTCGATCAGAATGGCAAGTACTTTCACAGCACCTATTACTTCATATACGAGGCCTTCTACATCCTAAGCATGGGCTTTCTCATAGTGAGCCTTTTTATAGTCGGACGACGCTTCAGGAATCGAGACATATGCACCATCTTCATGATACTCGTCGTCATGCTGGCTGCGGTGCTGCCTCTCATCTTCTTCCATGTATATACGGACTATATAGGCATAGGAATAAGCGCATCCCTTTGCTATATCTACTATAACGATCTCGTTCAGCAGGACATACAGGCCAAGCTCACAGAGAACCAGGCCAAGATAACCAGAATACAGGAGCATATAATCTCCGAGCTTGCGAACCTCATAGAGCGAAGAGACATAGAAACAGGCGAGCATGTGGCAAGGACCAAAGCATATGTGAAACTGCTATCCGAAGCGGCAAGAGATGACGGCATATATACAGATGTGATAGATGACGGATACATACAGAGGATGCATGAGCTTGCGCCTCTCCACGATATAGGAAAGATCATGGTATCCGATCAGATACTCAGAAAGCCGGGGCCTCTTACAAAAGAGGAATTCGAAGAGATGAAGCTCCATACCACAGCCGGCGGCAGGATCGCAGGTGACATACTCAACGGCATCACAGATGAAGAGCATTTACGCTTTGCCAAAGACATCGCCATGTACCACCACGAGAGATGGGACGGCACTGGCTACCCGGAGGGCTTAAAAGGCGATGATATACCTTTGTCTGCACGGATAATGGCTATAGCCGATGTGTACGACGCCCTCACATCAGAGCGCTGCTACAAGGAGGCTGTCACAGCAGAAAAGGCGCTTGAGACTATTAAGGACGAATCGGGTACTCACTTCGACCCTAGGCTTGCAGAGGTGTTTATAAGGCACGCAGATGAGTTCAAAGATATACAGGAAAGGTGATCGGGATGGGAATCAGCAAATACACAACTGAGGAGAGACTTAAAATAGGCAAGGAGATCTTCGATAAGAAGCTCACTCGCTTCACCGCAGCCATAAAATACGACATAAGCCCGGATACTGCGAGGAGCTATATGAGATACTACA
>JAFRFA010000190.1:0-7078 GCA_017434585.1 Mogibacterium sp.
GCCTGAGGAAGCTGTTCATAGAACAGGGAGTGGCGAAACTTGATCTCGTCAGCATGGAGATCGGATATGACGGAAAGGCCTATTTTCTTTTTTCATCCGGCGTCCCCGCACGCATAGACGGGATGTTCGTAAACACCGTCGCGGATGCGGAGTATACGGCAGTGGTCATTACACCTTCGTGGGAGAACGGAGCCGTTGAGAAGGTGGAGAAGCTCGATCTCGGAAGGCATACGATGAACTTCCGTTTTATGCTTCCGGTTCCCGGCGGTTCATTGCTCCTTTTGGGATCGAGGTGTATGAATTCGGAGAAAAACGGACCGGAAAAGAATGCCGTGTTCACAGACAGAGAAGGGAAGGTCCTGCGAGCTCTCACCTTCGGAGACGGAATTGCCGACTGCATCGTCAGGAAAGACGGGATCATTATTACGAGCTTCTTCGATGAAGGAGTATTCGGTAATTACGGATGGGATGAGCCGATAGGAAGCTGCGGAGTGTGCGCGTGGACGACGGACGGTGAGATCATCTGGCGTTCTGAAAGAGACATAGCAGACTGCTATGCGATCAATGTCGATGAGAGGGGAGATCTATGGTATTACTACTATACTGATTTCCTGCTGATCCGAACAGATCTCAGGACTGAAACAGAGTATGATCCTATGGTGAGCGGCGCCGACAGTCTCGCGGTAACCGGAAACGGCAGATTCCTGATCATGAACGGCGGATACGATGACCCTGATTCATTCTATGTGAGCAGGATCAAAGGAGATCAGACAGAGGATACCGAACCTCTGGAATTCATAGATGAGGACGGAAGACCTGTTCAGGCGCCGTCAGTCGTATGGGGCTGCGGGAAAGCGCTTGTTCTGACCGAAAACGGAGATATCTGTTTTGCGGACTTTTCCAAAATGGAATGACTGCGGCGGACGGGCTCCTGACGGAGCCTTTTTCATTTCCGTCATTCAGTTATGGTATACTTAATAATCATTGCAGGTTAAACAGAACAAGAAGGTTTCCAATGGATATCACGAACATAAGAAGTCAGGAAAACAAATTTGAGCTGAAAGCGGCAGAGATCGACCGGATCACAGATGAACTCGCTGATGAACTGTCACATGAGCCTGTAGACCGCAAGGACGCCCTGCGCCTTAAACTGATCCTCGAAGAGACGATGCTGGACTACATGGACAGCTTCCCTGAAGGAACCATAGCGTCGCTCAGATTCTCCCGGTCACTCGGCGCATTCAGGGTATCCCTGAAGGTCGAGGGAGAGAGCGTGGATCCTTTCACACAGGATGATTCCTCCGTGACTTCGGTCATGGGATCGCTGCTGGCTAATTCAAATACGGTAGCTCAGTCATGGAAGTACCGTAGCGGCGCCAATCTGGTGACCTTTACCCTGATGAAAAAGCGCAGGATGAGTCTGATCGTTTCCATCCTCGCCGGACTTTTGTCAGGGGCAGCGGCAGGGGTCCTGATCAACGCCCTTATGCCGGCACTGGCGGGAGACATAGCTGCAAGGATCATCACACCGATCACCAATGCCTTTGTCGGACTGCTCTGCGTCATGGCGACACTAATGTGCTTCGCAGCCATTACTCTTGGTATCGTGCGTCTGGGAGATATCTCAACATTCAGTACTGTAGGCAAGAAGATGATCCGGAGCTTCCTGTCTGTAGCCTTTTTCGTAACGCTGCTGTGCACCGTGTTCATGGTCCCCGGGATACGGTTTGGGGATTCGGCAAAGATGTCGCTGGATTTCTTCGATTTCTTCGACATTCTGATCAGCTTCGTTCCGAACAATATCCTTACGCCTATACTGGAGTTCAATTCAGTACATATAATCATCATCGGCATAATGTTCGGCGTTGCGATGCTGCACATGGGGCAGAAAGCTGACCATCTCACAGAGATATTCGATGAGGTCAATATCGTGGCCATCCTGTCGAATTCATACCTGAACCGCTTTATCCCTGTCTATGTCGGGCTGATGGTATGCGGACAGATCCTGAGCGGGACTTATTCAGTTCTTTCCGGTTTTTTGAAGCTTTTTCTGATGGTGGTCATAGCAGACTTTGTAACGCTTGCGGTCTATACCGCAGTTGTATGCATCCGCCTGAGGGTGGGGCCGCGGACCTATATCCATAAAATGCTGCCGTCATTCCTTATCGCCCTTTCGAGTGCAAGTGTCGGTGCGGTATTCATGCCTGCCATCGATGTCCTGATCGGGCCGCTTGGTGTGGACAGCGATTTTGCGCCTCTCTCCTATAACCTCGGGAGCATCCTGTTCCGTCCGGGTTACTGCATCGTATTTATCGCAAGCAGCCTGTTTACGGCAGGCATGTACGGGATAGAGGTGACATGGTCATGGGTAGCGGCTGCATTTCTGCTTTCGTTCATACTTTCGGTTGCTACACCTCCGGTCATGGGAGGCACTACGGTATGCTTCTCGATACTGTTCACACAGCTGGGACTGAACTCGCAGGCGCTGGCCATGATCATTTCGATCAACGCGTTCTTCGAGTTCATGACGGTCGCCGTCAATACTTACTGCCTGCAGAGCCAGATCGTTCTTCTGGGCAACGCCGTCGGCGAACTCGATATCGAAAAACTAAGGAGCTGAAAACACTTATGAACGTTTACGACTTTGACGGAACTATATTTTACTCAGACTGCTCGATCGGCTTTGCGCTGTGGTGCATGAAGCGCCATCCAAAGCTGTGGTTCACGTGGTTTCCGAAGATCATGAGAGATCTTATCAGGCACAAGACAGGAAGGCTCCCCAACTATCGCCTTCAGCGCACCATGTTCAGCTATCTTACCCAGATAGACGATTTTGATGAGCAGATAGAGCGCTACTGGGATAAATATGAAAGCAGGATATCCGACTGGTATCTCGCGCAGAAAAAACCGGATGATCTCATCATAAGCGCTTCTCCTGACTGCATCATCGGACCGATAGCCGGAAGGCTCGGCGTGAATTACATGGCGACAGAGTTCGACCGTGAATACGGGATATTCACGAACAACCTGATGTACGCAAAGGAAAAAGCAAGATATATCTTTGACCATGGATTCCCGAAAATCGATAATTTCTACTCCGACTCGCTCGCCGATACGCCGATGGCCCTGTGCGCCGAAAAAGCCTATCTGGTGACAGACAGCGCAACCACCGTGAACGACTGGCCTGATCTCAATGGGGAGACCATGGATAAGGTAAAAAAGAAGATAGATACAGGATGGAACATCCATCTGGAGGAATAAGTACGTGAGAAGGGGGCAGGGAACCCCTGATCCCGGTGACGGAGCAGACAGATGGAGAGACTTAAAAACTTATTGGCGGAAGGCCGGGGGCCTCTGGGAAGGCTGATCAGAGAATTGGTGATCCCCGGTGTCAGGATGTTCAATGAAAACAGGATCACAGTGTACTCGGGATATTCGACGCTGTTCATCGTTATTGCCATGATCCCGTTCATTGCGCTGATCATCTCGATCGTGAATCTTATCCCCGGGTATTCGGCAGAAGATGTCGCCGATATCCTGCTTAAGATACTTCCGGACATGGAGCCTATCAAGGTGCTCATAATAGCTCTTGTAGCAGAACTCAAGAAACAGTCCGGAGGACTGCTGCTCGCTTCTGTGGCGGCAGTGACCACTTTGTGGTCGGCAAGCAAAGGCGTTATGGCGATACAGAAGGGGCTGAACGAGCTGGACAACAGGACAGAAGACCGCGAAACAGCAACGGACCGCGAGCACGCGCTGCTTGAAAGCGGGATCGCTTATGTGAAAAGGAGCGCGAAGAGGCTTTCTTTCACCCTGATGCTGATAATACTGATCCCGGCGATAATGGTGCTCGAAATGATGAATGACTCGGATGCAGGCAGGATCGGTTCACTTCTCATCATCCTGCCTGAACTTCTGGTAGTGCTTTTGTTTTACGCAAAGCTGCCGGAAGAACGAAGAACGATAAAAAGCCAGTTTCCCGGAGCTCTGATCACCGTACTGTGCTGGATCGTGTTCACCCGTCTGTTTTCATTCTTCATCTCCAGATCATATCATTATTCCAATTTATACGGATCTCTGGCAGCTGTATTTCTGCTGCTTCTGTGGATAAGGTACATGGTGATGATACTTTTCGGCGGAGGCGTGGTGAACCGGGTGCTTGAGTCCGGAGAAAACGAAGGTATGACAAAGGATGTGATCTCTATCCATGAATGAACGCATAGACGTGATCGTGCCTGCTCACCGCGCGCACGAAACTCTCGGACGGACACTTGAGTCGCTGGCAGTGCAGAGCATTGCCGTTGATCTTGGTGTGACAGTCGTGGATGACGAATGTCCGGAAGGAGACTACCGTGATGTGACGGATCCGTTCCTTTCACGTCTGGATATCAGACTCATCCGTCTTCCGCATAATCTCGGCCCGGGCGGCGCCAGACAGGCAGGCATAGACGCCTCAGATGCCCCGTATTTTACCTGTATAGACGCCGATGACGCATTTTCGACTCCTCGTTCGCTCGAACTGCTTCGAAGTGCTATGGACGAAAATGACGCCGTTCAGCGCTGCGGCGGATGCCTTGCCACACTTGATGAATCGGGAGAAGTGCGAAGGACTGGCAGCGGAGGAGTATCCATGGACGGCAAGCTCTTCAGGCGCTCGTTCGTTGACCGCTACGGTCTTCGCTTCAACGGCACACGCGCAAATGAAGACTTCGGGTACAATATGGCCGTCGATCTGATTTGCGATAACGATGCTGAACAGACATGCACCATTCCCGAGACCGTTGTCGATGTCTACAGCAATCCGAAAAGTATCACTGCTTTCGGAGACCGGCAGTTTGCGTGGGATCAGCGCCTTTGCGGGCTGGTAGACAACACCATCTGGGCCGTTGATCTGGCAAAGAGATACCGCCCGGATTCCGAAGCGGTGAGTGTACAGGTGCTGCGCATGCTTCTGGTATCATACAGTTACTGGTGCGTCATCGTCGAAAATGCTCCGGAGTATGCCGATCAGGCATGGGAATACGCGAAGAAATACTATCACCTCTGCTACCGCCGATGGTATGTGCCGGCGTTTGCGAGCATGGAGAAGAGGCTCAAACCTGAAACTACGAGGCAGATATTCGATGCCTTTGAAAAGGTCCATTTCTTTTCGCTGCCGGAAGGCTGCGAGCCGGCGATCTCTTTTGATGAGTTCCTCAGGCGTATGAAGACAGAAGAATACGATCCGGACCATATCTATGAAGTGTGGGCAAAGATGGCGGAATCACCGGAAATGAGATCACGCATGGAAAAGAACGTGGAGACCGGAGTGTGCGAGCGGGGATATACTGAAAGGAGCGGCAGGCAAAATGTTTAAAACATCAGGCCGCATTCTGAGGGAATGCCCTCCGAAACTATATCTGGACGCGGTCCGCAGGCAGGGGATCCATTACGCTTCTCTCGGCTCGATCCCGCCTGAAGTGCGGGAGATATTCGTTACACGCGAGGATCCGAAATTCTACAGCCACAAAGGGATCCTGCCGAAAAGTATGTTCCGCGCTTTCAGGCGCGGCCTGCATTCTGATGTGCCGATGGCGGGCGCCAGCACCATAACACAGCAGCTTATGAAAAACCTGTATCTGAGCTGCGACAGATCCGTGCTTCGGAAGCTTAAGGATATCGTTCTTGCGCTGCTGGTCGAGAACAGATCGATGCTTACGAAAGATGAGATCCTTGAACTCTATTTCAACTGTGTAAGGTACGGACCTGATATTTACGGCATAGCCGATGCAGCTGAGTACTATTTCGGAAAGACAGCGGATAAACTTACGTGCAACCAGGCTGTCATCCTGGCCACTGCCGCGATCTCGCCTTACTGGCGGCGCCCTATCGAGGACCCTATCGCTTTTACGAAGCATCGGAACGATTCACTGTACGAACTTGTCGGTTTCAGAGCAATGGGTCCAGGGACGGCTCAGATGCTTGCTCATGTCTATAATCCACTCATCGGACTGGATCCCGAGCTTCGAAGGATGAAGGACATCTTCGGTGTGAATGATGAGCCGAAGACCGCGGACGGACTGGTGAGCTATGCCAGGTCCATGACAGGCTCACCGTACTGGAAAGGCGCTTTCGGACAGACTGCTGTGCTGGGTCTGCTCAACCACCTGCGGTGGGATCACCCGGATGAGTATACGGGTGCCGGCTTTCTGGAAGATCTCGGAAAAAGGGTGTTCGATGACGCGGGACTTATCAAGGGCTACCTGTGGTCAAGCAGTACGGATGCGATGCCGTACCATGACAGGGATCACGACTGGACGGGCGCAATGTTCTATGAAAATGCTGCCGAAAAGGGCTGCATGGACAGTTTTGACGGAGAAAACGGAAGACTTCTGTATACGGCAGCTCCTGACGGGAAAGCCGGTCATGTTGGGATATATTCTGCTGAAGGACTTGTGTATCACGCAAAAGACCGCGCTTCAGGGGTAGTATGTGAACCTTTTGCGGCAGAAGAATGGGATCTGTGGAGTGGTATTCCGGCCTATGAAAGCGCCCTGCCTGCTGATCCGGAAATACCGGGAAGGAAGAGGGGATACAGAAACATACCTGCTGACATCGACGATCTCGGGAGAAGCCATCTTGTCTCATATACGGCGCTCAGCCCGAACTGTTCAGACAGATGTGGCAGACCTGTCACCCGGATCACTCCGCATTATGCTGCAGGCGACCCTACGGTCGAGGTCCTCGGAAGGATATTCGCCGACGGATCGCGTGAGGCATCCGCCAACTACGGCATAGGAAGCGACGGCCGCATAGGCATGTTTGTCGAAGAAAGCAGACGCTCCTGGGCCAGCGGGGACCCGGACAATGATGAGCGAGCCGTCACCATAGAGTGCGCTAACCAAATGGACGGATCTCTTACGGATGAGTGCTGTGATTCGCTTGTCGCACTTTGCGCGGATATCTGTATCAGAAACGGCATCAGAGACTGCAGCTATACCGGGGATACAGACGGTGTGCTCACCATGCACCGCTGGTTTGCAGATACCGAATGTCCGGGACCGTGGCTGTCAGGGCAGTTTGAACGGCTGTCCCGCGA
>JAFRFA010000191.1:0-2701 GCA_017434585.1 Mogibacterium sp.
AGGGCTATGCCCGGAAAGGAACCGAAAGATGCGTATATTTGCACAGTGGCTGAAAAGTGAATCCATGGATTCAACACTGCGGAGCTACCAGCTTGAGCTCAGCGGTTCCTTGTCGCGCCCATATAAGACAAACCTTGATGTGAAACGATGGCCATAACAGGCATATCAGATAGAAACCACACCACTTGTCTTGTATGAGGCAGGTGGTTTTTTCATGTCTGAATAACGGGAGAAGAGCAATGATGGAAATCAAAGGAAAAGTAAATACCGCTCTCTGTTATGCAAAGGTTATCGAGGATACGACCATCGAGCAGATTCAGAGAATGTGCGATTGCCCGTTTGCTGAGGGCAGCAGAATCCGCATTATGCCCGACGTCCACGCCGGGAAAGGCTGCACCATCGGCACCACCATGACTGTCAGGGACAAGGCGGTTCCCAATGTGGTCGGTGTCGATATCGGCTGCGGCATGTACACGGTGAACCTCGGCAAAGCAGAGATCAACATGGAACAGATGGATGCGGCGGCACACTTCATTCCTTCCGGAACAGAAGTATGGGAAGGCCGGAAGGAACGCTTTAATCTGCTTGACCTCCGCTGCTACAGAGAGCTGAAGAACGTGAATCGGCTGGAGCGCAGCCTCGGAACGCTTGGCGGAGGAAACCACTTCATTGAGATCGATCAGTCTGCCGACGGCTCGAAATACCTGGTAATTCACTCCGGATCAAGAAACCTCGGCAAGCAGGTGGTAGAACATTACCAGCGGCTGGCAGTCTATCTGAACAAGGGAAAAGAGGAGTATTTCAGAAAAAAAGATGCCCTGATCGCAGAATACAAAGCTGCAGGACGCCGGAGCGAGATCCAGGCTGCCCTGAAGAAACTCAAATGGGAGAAAAGAGAAACAACGATACCGGAAGATCTGTGCTTTGTCTAAGGACAGTATCTGGAGGATTATCTGCATGACGTGGAAATCTGTCAGCGCTTTGCACGCAGAAGCAGGGAATTCATGGCGGAGGTTATCCTCGGCCGCCTGGGATTGGAGGCAGAGGATGCCTTCCACACAGTCCATAACTACATCGACACGGATGAGATGATCCTCCGCAAGGGAGCGATTGCAGCCCACGAAGGGGAGCGGGTCCTGATCCCGATCAACATGCGTGACGGCAGTGTTCTGGCCGTCGGCAGGGGAAACCCCGAATGGAATTTCTCAGCTCCGCACGGCGCAGGCCGGATTATGTCGCGGACAGACGCGAAAGAGCGGCTGGATCTGGACGAATACCGCCGTGAGATGGCGGGAATTTACACGACATCCGTCAGTAAGGAGACTCTGGATGAAGCGCCCATGGCGTACAAGTCCCTCAGAGACATTATCGACGTCATCAGAGAAAGCGTCGACGTCATTGAAGTATTGAAACCTATCTACAATTTTAAGGCCGACTGAGCTGGCTCCAATCCGGCTCAGCGCCGGAACAGGAGCGAAAATGCTATGAATTGTATACCGGTCATCAATATGACCGCAACCGGAAAGAACATCATGCGCCTGCGGGTTAACGCAGGAATGACGGTGAAGGATCTGCAGGATGTTTTCGGATTCACCACGCCGCAGGCGATTTACAAGTGGCAGAGGGGGACGGCAATGCCGACGCTGGACAATATGGTTGCGCTTGCAGCCGTTTTCGGCGTGACGATTGATGAGATTATCGCAGTCCAAAACCAGCCCCAACTGCGCGTGAGCGCATAACATAACAGCTCTGGAGACAGAGCTGACATGGTCCCTTCGACTAACTGGACAGGTCGTCACCCTTTCAAGGTGGAAACGCTCGGTTCGAACCCGGCAGGGATCACCATACTTTCCGGATTGGTGTAACGGCAGCACGCCTGACTCTGACTCAGGCGGTCGTGGTTCGAATCCATGATCTGGAGCCATATATGGGTCTCATACAACGGCAGTATGTCGGTCTCCAAAACCGATCATTGTGGTTCGAATCCACAGGCCCGTGCCAATACAGCCCCGTAGTGCAGATGGCTAACGCGCCTGACTGTCTATCAGGAGATCGCGGGTTCGAGTCCCGTCGGGGTTGCCATACGGCCCTTTCGTCTAATCGGAGAGGACGCCAGCCTCTCAAGCTGGTAATGCTGAGTTCGAGTCTCACAGGGGTCACCATGGATCACAGGGGATGCGCAGCCGGTCATTGCTTCCCGGAACCGGCTGCGCGGGGCCAGAAGGCTTTTCAATCTCCTCAGTTACCAGTAACATGCCTGACGATGCCGGCCGGCGCCGGCACCGGTCCTGAAAACCGTGGGTGGCCGTTAGGCCATGGGGATCGACACCTCCGTCAGGCGCCATATTTGGAGTGATAGTCTAACTGGTAAGGCACCTCCCCGCTAAGGAGGCGACGCTGAACAGCGTTTGAGTGTTCGAGCCACTCTCACTCCGCCAATACGCACAGATGGTGGAACGGTAGACACGCCAGTTTCAGGAGCTGGTGCCCGCCAGGGCTTGCGAGTTCGAGTCTCGCTCTGTGCACCACAAATTTGCGTCTTTAGTTCAGCAGGAAGAACGCCGCTCTTGTAAAGCGGAAGTCCGGAGTTCGAATCTCCGAGGGCGCTCCATACGCACGAGTGGCGGAACCGGAAGACGCGCTGCGCTAAGGACGCAGTGTCCGATAGGATTTGCGAGTTCGAATCTCGCCTCGTGCACCA
>JAFRFA010000192.1:0-10514 GCA_017434585.1 Mogibacterium sp.
CCGCATATATTCTTTAAGATCGGCATAACGCTCTTTTTTGCATGCGATACATCCATCGTCATCAGGTCGCTTACGTCCGGGGCCATACATGATACAGCAGCATTCGTGGTCTGGATATTCTATGTTCCGGCGCAGCTTCTGATCACGCTGGCATATGTATACGGCTGCAGAGACGGAAGATTATATTAACAGAAAGGCGATAATCATCATGATGAACAAACTTGAAGAAGCGATCATCTACGCGACGATACTGCATCAGGGTAAGACCCGCAAACTGGACGGAACCCCGTATATACTTCATCCGCTCGAAGTATCGCAGATACTGGCCACCATGACGCACGACGAAGAAGTCATCACCGCGGGCATCCTGCACGACATAGTCGAGGACACAGACGGAACTCTGCCTGAGATCGAAAAGAGGTTCGGAGAAAGGGTCGCGGAGCTCGTTGCATCAGATTCGGAAGAAAAGAAAACCGGAAAGACCAAAAAATCCGGCAACGCGACATGGAAAAGGCGCAAGGAAGAGTCGCTGCTCATCCTTAAAAACAGCAAAGACACTGGGGCCAAAATGCTCTGGCTCGCCGACAAACTGGCGAATATCCGCTCCCTGGCAGGGATGTATTCAGAAAAAGGCGAGGCTATATGGGATGAGTTCGATGAAACTGATCCTGAAGAGCAGCGCTGGTATTACAGCAGCATCGCAGAGATACTCGAGCTTCAGTTCAATAAGACGGCGGCTTTCAAGGAACTCATCAAGCACATCAATTTCATCTGGCCGGGCACTTTCGATTCGGATAAAGCCAGATTCAGGAAATATAAAGAGGTTTCAGTCGCAGGCTGCAAGATGATCGCCAGCGGGGCCAAGGGAGAAGTTTACCGCTACGATGATGAGCTCATCATAAAGGTGTTCAACAACAAGAATAAATACCGCGATGTTGAGCAGGAGATCGCGCTGAGCCGCAAGGCCTTCATAATGGGTATACCTACTGCGATATCATTCGGTATCGTAGCTGTAGGCGACAGATACGGCGCCATGTATGAGCTGCTCGATTCGGAGACCTTCTCGAGCCTTATCGCCAGGAACCCTTCAAATGTGGATTATTATGCCTCTCTGTTCGCTGAACTGGCCCGTACGATACACGGCATCCATGTGACAGAAGAGGACGGCTTCCCTGACGCTATGCTGAGACTGCGCAAATACGTAAGCGGCGGGATCGAGAAGGAAGACGAGGCTCTGGCCGGAAAAGTCATGAAGCTGCTCGATACGATATCTTCTTCGGATACTCTGACTCACGGAGACTTCCATACCAACAACGTCTTCCTGCTGAACGGAGAGCCGCTCCTGATCGACCTCGACAGGCTTTCGTCGGGACATCCGATGATCGAGATAAGCGATCTGTATTACTTCTACAATGTGCTCGGAGAGGACGATCCTGCCGTTATCGAGGACTTCATGGGATTTTCGTATGACACTGCGAAACAGTTCTTCGAAGTATTCCTCAGAAAGTACCTCGGTACCGAAGATAAGAAAAAGATCAATGCCGTGAAAGAAAAAGCCGCGTTCATCTGCGATGTGCGCATGATCAACAAGATACACAAGAAGAGCAGTATCTCTGACGAGGAAAGGATAATAATAGACCGAAATCTTGACAGGATCGCTAAACTTGCAGATAAACTCGATACTCTGGACTTCTGACCGGCGGGAGAGTCTGAAAAACATCCCGGTTACACGGAAAGTGTCTTATATACTTATAATTTGACGTTAAATCTGCTATCATAATCTATGTTCGGGAAACGGCCACAGGCCGTAATGAATATCAAGAAAGGATCAAAAAATGGAAAAGAAAGATTTTGAAAAAAATGTAGTAGTTGCTGTATTTAAGGTTGAAAGCGAAGGCTATCAGGCTCTTTCCGAGCTGAGACAGGCAGCGTCGGGCGATACATATCTCGTAAGCGCAGCAGCTCTTGTCAAGAAGACAGGAAATGCATGCTTCTATCTTGACGGATTCGATACAGGAGCTCACACAGCCAATGATGCAGCTGTCGGCGGACTTATCGGAATGACAGTAGGCATCCTCGCGGGTCCTCTCGGCGTTCTCCTCGGAGGCAGCTACGGAGCTCTCATAGGAGCTACCGTCGATGCCGGCGATGCCGTATTCGGCGCTTCGATGCTCGACCAGATGGCCGACAAGCTCGGTGACGGAATGGTCGCTCTCATCGCTCTCG
This sequence comes from Mogibacterium sp., assembly GCA_017434585.1. Lineage (GTDB taxonomy): Bacteria > Bacillota > Clostridia > Peptostreptococcales > Anaerovoracaceae > Crickella. The sequence goes on from JAFRFA010000192.1 coordinate 2,227, forward strand.
CAGCAGAAGAGACACCTGCCGTGCTCGACGCCAAGCTGGGTGCTTATGACACCGTGATCGCACGCTTCGATGCTGATGCTGTTGCAGACGAAGTTGACAAGGCATACGAGAAGCAGGCTGAGATGGCAAGACTTGCAAAGATCGAGGTCCGCGAGAAAGAAAAAGCTGAGTTCGAGGCTCAGATGGAAGAGAACAGCGAGATCCTGAGAAAAGGCTTCTCAAAATAGTATATATCCAGGGATCTTATTTCGCAGCCTCCGGTTTTCCGGGGGCTGTGCTTGTAACAGAAGCAACGACCTGAAAAGGAGATGCTATGACACGAAGAGCAATGACCATTCTGGCCATGATAGTTATCGCAGCGGGAATGCTTGCTGTGACCTCTTGCACCAATGAGGAATTCAGCATGATCGGTGAATCCGAGAAATATATCACTGTTACGGCCAAAAGCGCTTCAAAGGGTTCCAATGCTATGACCGGAGGCCTTGAGGTGGCTGAAGGAGAAGGGATCGAACTCACATCGACTCTTGACAGCGGAGAAGTCAGGATAGAGATCTATGCCGGTCCTGAAGAACAGTCCGCCGATGAGATCCCGGAACCTGAAGGGGAAGCTGTGATGACATTCAATGCAGCCGGCAGCAGCAGACTATCCGGAGAGGTCGGACCCGGCTATTACTTTGTCTCTGCAGAAGTGACAGAGCAAGCAAGCGGCAGTGTGACGATCGAAGTCAAAAGCATGGAACAGGCTTAGCAATGAACGAACCGGACGCCTGTTTTGGCATCATCAGGATCAGAGACACGATAAAAGACACATAAGGAGAAAACAGAAATGAAGATAACGACTTTCAGTCCGCTCATAGTTACAAACAACATCGACAAGAACGTAAGACTCTTCGAATCCATGGGATTCAAGGCTGCCCACAAGCAGAATCCCGAGGGGGATATCTATGATTTCACCATGAAAGACGCAGACGGCCATCAGGTGGATATCGCAAAAGCCAAGGTGGAAAAGGACCTTACGCTCATCAGAATGAACGTATCGGATTTCGATGAGGCGTTCGCGATGCTCCAGGAGCAGGGATTCGTACTGAAGAGCGGCCACATCATAGAGACGGAATCATCCAGATCGGCGATGGTGGTCTCACCGACGGGCTTTGCCTTTGATCTTTGCCAGCATAAGAAATGACAATTGCAATTGGCCGTCTGGCCAAACCTTGAAACGGAACAATGAAATATTTTATAAACAGTAAAATCAAAATCAGACCTGTCGAGGTATCATCGATAAGCGAGTGCCTCGAATTCATCGAAAAAGAACTGAAGAAAGCCGGAGTTTCGACCAGACTGGCAGTCAGGGCCGAGATAACATCTGAAGAGATGCTGCTGAGACTCATCGAGAATTCGACAGGCGAGGGGAGCATACGCATACAGGTAAAAAGGATGCTCGGCGACACCGTCATAAACATGAGTGTCAAAGGCAATGAATTCGACCTGTACGGCGGCAAAAAAGAGCTTTCGGAAGACATAGATGATGAAGATGCCCAGACGGTGATCAGGACGTTTCTGCTGAAAGCGAACGACTCCAACCTCAAGTACAGTTATAAGGACGGCGTGAACAGCGTCCGCATTATGACAGGCCAGTCGACCGTCTCATCCATAAAGCTCACGATGGGAGCTCTGGCTCTGGGCATACTGTTCGGACTGATACTGAAATTCATCATGCCCGAAGCGCTGTGCGCAGGGGTGTGCGATTACCTTCTGACGCCTGTGAGCACAGTGTTCATGAACGCGCTGAAGATAGTGATCGCTCCTGTGGTGTTCTTCTCGATAGTCACCTGTATATCCGGCTTCGGAGATCTGTCGGAACTGGGAAGGATAGGCGCAAGGGTGATGGGCATGTATCTGCTGACTACGGTCATTGCCGTCGTCATGTCTTTCTTTGTGACCATGCTGCTTAGTCCCGGCAGATTCGGCGCGGCTCTTGCGATGCAGGGCGGACAGGCGGTCGACATAAATACGAATGTCGACACCTCGCTGCTGAACACGATAATAAACATAGTTCCGTCAAACTTCATACAGCCGTTCCTTGAATCGGATACACTGCAGCTGATATTCCTTGCCGTGGTGGTCGGCATAGCAGTGGGAAGGATAGGTGAATACACGCCTGTGCTGAGCGGGATATTCGAGGCATGCAACTCTCTGTTCCTTACAGTAACATCGATGATAGCGAAGTTCATACCGGCCGCAGTGTTCTGCTCGATATCTCTGATGCTTGTCAACCTGGGAGGTTCGTCTTTCCTGACGATGCTCGGATACTTCTGCACCAACGTGATCGAGATACTTATCATGATGGCGATATACGGCATATTAGTGCTCGTAATGGCAAGGGTGAATCCTGCGGTGTTTTTCAGAAAGATACGTCAGAGCATGCTCACGAGTTTCACTCTCTGCTCAAGTTCGGCAGCCATGCCTGAGAACCTGAAGACTTGCACGGACAAACTGGGCATATCCCCGAAGGTCTGCAATTTCTCGATACCTCTGGGTGCAACGATCAACATGGACGGCACTTGCATCAGTCTTGTGCTTACCGGACTTTACCTTGCGAAGATGTATGGTGTGAACGTTCCGGGATCGGCTCTGCCGGCGCTGGCGCTCACTATCATACTGCTGTCGCTGGGATGCCCGGGCGTGCCCGGATCGGGCCTTGTCTGCCTCGGCATAGTGCTCAATCAGATCGGAGTCCCGATCTCGGCTATCGGTCTCGTGATAGCGATCGATCCGGTGCTCGATATGTTCGACACGATGTCGAACACCACGGGCGATATAGCATGCGCGACCATCGTTGCAAGCAAGGAGGGCCTTCTTGACAGAAAGATACTGAACGATCCTGAAGCGGTATAACGATAAAAGAGAAAGCCTCCGACCGTTCGGCAGGACGCAAGGGGCTTTTTTATTGTGTTTTTTCACAACAATGGTCTCATGATCAGGCTTCAAGTAGTATAATAAGCAGGGTTGACAAACTGATTTTGTGTACCTTTTACGGAGATGTTCAGATGACAAAAAAAGAATCGGATAATCATCAGATAATCCTGGGGCGGATCAACAGAGGGACGATAGCCGACCAGAAGGCATGGAAGTTCGTCAGAGAACTAAATTCCTTCAGCGAGGAGCGGCTGAATTCAACCGCTCTGATCGACGGCAGACGCGAATACAATTACCGCCAGCTCTTCCGATGCTGGGACCGGTATGCGGAAGTTTTCAACGCTCTCGGCATCAGCGAGAAAAACGGGTCGAGAGTGGGTATGACTGGCAATATATCCGCGGAGTGCATCATCGCTTTTTATGCGCTCAACATGCTCGGCGTCTCCGTTTCAATGATACCTATCGAGGATACATACGATGAGGACAGCTGGTGCGATGCCATAAGAAAAGAAGGAATAAGCGATATCATCATGGCAGATGCCTGCGCATGGCCGGGACTTCTCAGGAAGATCTCGGAAAAGAGAGTCGAACTTGGGATCAGGAATGCCGTTTCTTTGCCTGTCAATGTCGACGGACCTTATGCGCATCCGCTCGAAAGGCTGCAGGCCAGGCTTTATGAGAGGATACTCTCTGTCTGCCCTGATGTCGTTTCCATGGACAAACTGATGGACCGTTATGAAACGACTCCTTTTACAGCCAGCTCAAAAAGAAACGATGAGGCGGCTGTCATCACGCACACATCCGGCACCACGAAGGGCATACACAAGCCGATCCCTCTTTCGGATCTTGCTATGAATTCCGCAGCTCTCAGCCTGATGAAGCACGAGCTGTTCAGTCAGATCTCCGATGGAGGAGTCACTGCTATGACGAAAGAGATGACCGCCGCGTACGGAATGATCGACATGGTCCATGCGCCGCTGGCCATGGGCATAACGAACGTGATCGTCCCTATGGGCGGGTACAACATGAAGTTCAGCAGGGCGATAAAGGATCACGGAGTCAGCATATTCCTCACCAGCGCGAATCAGTTCGAGGAATGGATGGAATGTCCGCCTGAGGATCTTGATTTTTCGAGCTTCAGATTCGTGACTCTTGGCGGATCATATGTTTCGCCTGATACTCTCAACAGGATAAACAGCTTCATAAAAAAACACGGAAGCAGGGTAAAGGCTGTCAGCGGATACGGACTGTCCGAGGCGGGCGGAGCCTGCATCATTCCGGATCCTTCCGGAGAAACAGCTGACACGATCGGGACCCCTCTTCCGGGAGTCGAGGTCCGCATCTACGATGAGGAAGACGGCAAGTTCTATTCTCTCGATGACGGACCGCGTACCGGAGGCCTGTATATATCTTCGGATTCGATAAGCAGCGGGCGCATAGGCGATACGGTGTTCTTCGAGACAGAGAAGATCGACGGAAAGCCATACATCTGCACATACGATCTGGTGTCGACTCCGGGAGACGGAAGCCTCACTTACGCAGGAAGGATGAACCGTTTCTTTGTGAACAAAGAGGGAATCGAATTCAACGCGGGCATCATAGAGACCGCTGTGTCTAAACAGGAAGGGATAGAAGCCTGCGCGGTAGTTCCGAAATACGACAAGAAGAGCTACGATACGATACCGGTACTGTACGTGCAGACAGACAGCACCGGCGCCAGGGCGAGGAGAAAGGTCAGGAACGCTTTGATGCAGACTTTCTGCGATCAGGACGGATTCGACCCGGACAAACTGCCGAAAGAGTGCGTCATAACGGACAATATACCGTATAACGCGACCGGGAAGGTAGACGTGAATCTCATCACAAAGGGATATATAGGCGGGAAAGCGTATACCGTCGAAAGTGTCTGCAGAGACGGAAAACTGACTGGAATAGAGTTCAAAGCAAAACAGGAAGAAACTGAATACAGCGCGCTAGGCTGTGATCAGTTTTTCGGTTAGACCCGCGGCAGTATCAGACAGCAGTAAAAGAAAGGGTAGCAAGTCATGGATAATCAGAACAGCTGCAATGTGCGCAAGGAATTCATACGTATCCTGATCGAGCGCGTACAGGGCCAGAGGGTGAAGCACCAGACCGGGACGCCCCCTGAACCTGAAAAGGTCAGCCCGAAGGTCAGATATGAAGTCGAGGACATACTTAACAATCCGTACATGAACAGGGACGAAGTACCTCTTGCGATGGATATCTTCAAGCCTGTAGTTCCGGAAGATACAGAACTTCCGGTCATAGTATACATACACGGCGGCGGCCTGGTGCTCGGCGACCGCAGGATGTCGAGACCGTACGGAAGGGCGCTCGCGAGCAGAGGGTATCTCGTTTTCTCCATCGAGTACCGCCTGGCTCCGAGGGCTAATGCATGCGAGCAGCTCGATGACGTATGCGCGGGCATGGATTATATCGGACGAAGGCTGGTGGACTTCAACGTGGACTTTACAAGGGTGTTCCTGACAGCGGAGAGCGCGGGAGCATATCTTGCAATCTATGTGGCTGCAATGAAGAACTCAAAAAAGCTTCAGAAGGCGATAGGCTACGAACCTACCAGGATGGTGTTCAAAGCTCTGGGCCTCCACTGCGGCATGTTCTATACGGACAGATGCGATCCTATTGGCTGGCTGCTTGAAGACCAGTTTTTCGGGGATAAAATGGCGGATGATAATTTCAAGCAGTATCTCGATCCGGAGAACGATGAGATACTCCGCAACCTGCCGCCGGTATTCCTTACGACGAGCAGGGGGGACTTCCTCAACAACTATACGCTCATGTACCATGAAGCGCTGAAAAAAGCGGGAAGGGAGTCACATCTAGTCTACTACGGAGATAATGATCTGGCGCATGCCTTCGTAGCCACATCGACTTACAAGGCGACAAGCATCGATGCGACGGACAGGATGGTCGATTATTTCGAGCTCAAGGCAAAGGAAGCCAGACAGGCCATGAAGAGGCTCGATTCCGAGAAAAAGCATCTCAACGTGATAAATGCCCGAATAGAAAACGGAAAGATCATTGAGCAGAAGAGCTGGAAGTTCATTAAGGAACTCAACTCTTACAGCCATGACATCCTGAGCTCTGTTGCTCTTTCAGACGGTAAAAGAGATCTTACATACAGGCAGATGTTCAGAATGTGGGAACATTATGCCGAAGTGTTCTCGGCCATGCATATCACGGGAAAGCACCATTCGAGAGTCATGCTGAAGGGAACTCCTTCGATCGAAGTGATCTGCGCGATGTATGCTCTGAACATGACAGGAGCAACGGTATCGCTTATCCGCGACCAGGCATCTGACCGCGACAGACTGAGAGATCTGGCCGAAAGGGAGAAGATCACGGATATCATAATTCCGGATATCGGGCTTACCCTCAGACAGCTCAGCATGTTGAAGAAGGAGCAGAAAGATCTCGGCATCAGAAACATCATTGTGATGCATATTCCGCGCTTCGGATGGACGGAGCCGCGCTGGGCTGAAAGAGAACACATGGAAAGATATGTTGAGCTCAAGAAGACACCGGGCGTACTGTTCATGGACGATCTTCTCGCGAAATATGAGGCGACGCCGATATCCTTCTCGGATGAGCTGTCTGAGGATGCGTTCATCATCCATACCTCGGGGACCACGACCGGAAAGCGAAAGTCCGTGCCGGTCTCCGACAGAGGACTCAACGAGACGGCGAGAAGGATGCTTGCGGATCCGCAGTTCGAAGAGCTCAGGAACAATGTGTCGAGCTGTCTGTTCATGGAACTTTCGATAGCTTACTCGATGTATGACATGATGAATCTGCCGCTGGCATTCGGAGGCAGGGTGACTGTGCTGCCGTTTGCAGCAAACGATGAGATGAAGGCGGCGGAAGCCATTCTGCATCACCGGCCGAATATCGTATTCACACTGCCGCCGTTCATGAAAAGGCTCGCGGAAATGCCGTTTCGCCCGAACCTGTCATTTATTGAGTTCGTATTCTTAGGGGGCGGATATGTTTCACCGGATTCCAAAAAGACATTCGATAAGTATCTTGAGGAATGCGGGGCAGAGACAAAATGCACTATCGGTTACGGCAATTCCGAGGCGGGAGCCGCGGTGATACTGTCAAAGCCTGACAGGGAGGACGACTCCATCGGGTATCCGCTGCCGGGAGTGAAAGTAAGACTCTACGATGAGGAAAAGGAAGTGTTCCTCGACCCTGTGGACGGACCGTGCAGAGGAGTCCTTCATATATGTTCGCCGTCGGTCAGCTGCGGACGCATAGGAAAAGACGTGCTCTTCGAACTGACTGAGATAGACGGGGAGGAATACCTGAACACATATGATCTTGTCGAGACAAGAGAGGACGGGGCGTTCTACTTCGTCGGCAGGATGAATAAATACTTTGTCAACAACAGCGGCGTGCGCTTTGATGCGGGCCTTGCAGAAAGAGCGGTAGCGGCTCAGCCGGGCATCGAGGCCTGCGGGATAGCGCCGAAGTTCAGCCGTGCCGTACGCGATACGGTACCGTCGATGTATGTGCAGACATCGGAAAAAGGCCGGCGCGCGCGCGATCTGGTCAGAAAAGCCCTCATAGGCGCATATATCGATGATGACCTCTTCAGGGAGACATATATCCCGTTCGAGGTCACGATCACCGATGAGATACCGTACAACGACGGAGGGAAGGTCGATATATACAGGATCACCACGGGAGGAGTTCGCGGTCATAAATACGGCATCGTACCGGTGACTGAGGACGGCGTACTCAAGGATATAAGGCTCGAGGAATATCAGAGACGTGAATCCGACAGAAAAGCTATGCCCGATGAGCTGAAAAAGCATGATGACAGATAAGGGGGTCAGAAATGTATAAAGGATTTTACGAAGACATGGAATATGTAATGGGTCTTTTCTTCAAGCCTTTTGAGAACTGCTGCGGAGAGGCAGACGACAAAGAAGATGATGAAGAGAAGGACTGCGGCATGGGCTGCGATGTTTTCCCTTGCATGAAGGCTGAAAAAGATGAAAATGAAAAAGAGCCTGAAGAAGGACACAGCGCTGCCGGAGGGCTGCTCGGCCCGGGTCCTGTGCAGGATATCATGAAGTGCATGTTCGACGCATCTGATATCGATTATGACTATGAAGACTGACAGACCCGGCTGGGGCGAAAGGATATGCTTCGGCGCAGCCGGCATCGGCGTACGCCTCGTTCCTTCAGTTATTACCGGGTTCATGCTCATATATCTGACGAACGTCGCTTTCCTCGATGTGGCTGCATGTTCGGCGATCATCGGCGTCTCAAAGGTCTTCGACGGGATATCGGATATCGTCATAGGCAATATCATCGACAACACC
>JAFRFA010000024.1:0-13209 GCA_017434585.1 Mogibacterium sp.
GAGCCGCGAATGCCGCATAAGGGACAACAGGGGCCATGACTCATACGAGATGGCAGCGCTGATGGCTCTGAAGAGTGCCGGAGGCAAAAAGAAAGAAGCTCCAGTCAGACGCGTAAAAGTGGGCAGGAACGACCCGTGCCCATGCGGGAGCGGCAAAAAATACAAGAACTGCTGCGGCAGAACGTCATAGTGAAAAAGGGGAGTGCAGCCATGAGCATGGAAAGACAGGACAGATACATCGAAGCGTTTCAGAAGATGATAAGGATCGATACGGTGTCTGATCCGGACAACGGAAGCGATCCGGAGAATTTCGCAAGGTTTCGCGAACTCCTCTGGGAGATCTTCCCGCATATAAAAGACGCGTGCGAGGTGATGGACTTCGACGGATCCCTGCTGATGAAGTGGAAGGGAAAGGACGACAGCATCACTCCGGTGCTCTTCATGAACCACTACGATGTGGTGCCCGCGTCCGGCGAGTGGAAATATCCGCCGTTCAGCGGAGAACTGGCGGAAGGAAAGATATGGGGCAGGGGAACCCTCGACAACAAGAGCGGTCTGTTTGCGATGCTGCAGGCTGCGGACGAGCTTGCTGCAGAGGGATATGCTCCGGAGCGGACCATATACTTTGAGACAGCCTGCAATGAAGAGACCTACGGCCAGGGCGCCGATCAGATATCCGCCTGGCTCATAGACCAGGGCGTGCGCCTCGATATGGTATTCGATGAAGGCGGAGACATACTTCATGAGCCTCTGAGCGGCGCGAAGGGCACCTTCGCTATGGTCGGTGTGGCTGAAAAGAGCATAGTCAATCTGAAGTTCACTGCCAGATCGGACGGCGGACACGCTTCGACGCCGGGAAAGGATACGCCTCTTGTAAGGCTCGGAAAATTCATGTCATATGTGGACAGGCACCGCGTCTTCGATGTGGAGCTCGCTCCGCCGATCGTCGAGATGCTCAGGCGCTTCGCTCCGTACATGGGCAGGACGGGCAAACTTCTTGAGAATGCCGGAAAGATGAGAAAACCTCTCGGGGCTCTGCTTCCGCTGCTCGGCCCTACAGCCAACTCGCTGGTCACGACGACCATAGCCTTCACGATGATGGGCGGCGGAGAAGCTCCTAATGTCATACCGAGAGAGGCATGGGTGATAGGAGACATGAGATGTTCGCATCATCAGGGCAAGATGGATTCGATAGACAGGATCACAAAAGCGGCTAAGAAGTTCGGCATCGATGTCGAGATCACTGACGAGAGCATAGAATCCGCCGTGACGGATTTCAACGGCAGGGCGTTCAGGCTCGTCGAGGAGGCTGTCGCGGCAACGCTTCCTTACGTCGACGCATGCGCGCCTTTCATCATGACCGGTGGTTCGGATGCGAGATTCTTCGGCAGGCTGTGCGATCAGTGCATCAGGTTCCAGCCGCTTCTGATAACGGATGAACAGATGGCGTCCATACACGGCGTCAACGAATGCCTCGACGCGGACAATATGGTGCCTGCCGTCGATTATTACAGATACATGCTGACACACGTATAGGGGACAGTTCGTATGGCGGACATCACTAAGGAAAAAAACGAAGCTCAGGGCATCAACATAGGGGCAAAGTCCTTTATCATGGCGATAGGGATCATATTCATGCTGATGGTGTTCACCTATGTGCTTACACTCGTCATACCGGGCGGAGAATACGCCAGGATCACCGATGAGGCCGGGCACAGCATGATAGATACAGAGGGCGGCTTTCATTATGTCGAAGGGGGCATCCCGTTCTGGAAGTGGCTGCTTTCGCCGTTTCTGGTTCTCGGCGCAGAGGGCTCCGGAACGATTATCGCGGTCCTGATATTCCTTCTGGTCATAGGCGGAGTCTTCAACGCTCTTGCCGCGGGAGGGATGATGAACTACATGCTCGGGAGGATAGTCGACCGCTTCGGGGGCGTGAGATACAGACTGATGGCCGTTCTGATATTCTTTTTCATGGCCATGGGATCTCTGGTGGGATCGTTCGAAGAAGTCATCCCGATGGCGCCGATAGTCGTCGCTCTTGCGGCAGCGCTGGGATGGGACAGCGTTACGGGAGTGGCGATGTCGCTTCTGGCAGCGGGCTGCGGCTTTGCGGCCGGCATAGCGAATCCGTTCACCGTCGGAGTGGCGCAGGGTCTCGCGGGACTTCCGATGTTCAGCGGCATGTGGCTCAGAGTGCTTTCGTTCGTTCTGATATACGCTCTTCTGCTGTGGTTTGTCAGAAGCCGCGCCCGCAGGACGGAAAGACCGGTCGATGAGAAGGCGGCTGCAGGGAAATACGCAAGAGACCCTAAGATGGACAGGGGGCTGAAGGTATTTGCCGCTCTGCTCGGAACAGGCATACTGATAGTCATCAGCTCGGGCTTCATAACGGCGCTTCAGGACTATACCATGATAATAGTGGCGCTCATGTTCCTCGCAGCCGGCATCTCTTCGCTTCTGATATCCGGCATGAGCGCGAAGGACCTCGGGAAGTATTTTCTGAAAGGGATAGTCGCGATATCCCCATCGATCATAATGATACTCATGGCGGCCTCGATCAAGTACACAATGACCGAGGCGAAGATACTCGACACGATACTGCACTCTGCCGCGGAGATGGCCGGAGGCATGCCTAAGGCCGGCGTCATTCTCTTCATATATGCGATATGCCTGGTGATGAACTTCTTCATTTCGTCGGGTTCTGCCAAGGCGTTCCTGCTGATACCGATAATAGCGCCTCTCGCGCAGCTCTTCGGCATCAGCATGCAGCTTGCTATAGTTGCCTTCGCTTTCGGCGACGGCTTCAGCAATGTCATATATCCGACGAATGCGGGACTCCTGATCACGCTGGGCATCACCGATGTGAGCTACGGGGAGTGGTTCAGATACTCCTGGAAGTTCCAGCTTCTCAATCTGCTGCTTACATCCGGCATTCTGCTCTTCGGACTGGCGGTCGGGTACTGACGGCAAAAGACGGGACAGGAGATAACGGAAAAGAAAGGAAACCTGAGATGGCTTTGAAGAAAATAAACGCTGTTGCTTCATGGATACTCATAGCGCTGCTTCTGGTGCACATTTTTACGACGCTTGCGTATCTGCTCACGGGCTGGGTGAACATGGACATCATGATGAAGGCGCCGCGGGCGCTTGCCATAGTCTGCATCATACATGTGTGCATAAGCCTTGCTATCGTATTCTTCATGCATGACGGATCCGATTTCACGAGGTACGGAAAGCTCAATCAGAGGACTTTCATGCAGAGGCTGTCCGGTCTTCTGATACTTCTGCTCGTGCATCCGCATGTCAAGCTCTTCGCGGGCTTTATCTACGAAAACCTACCGCTGAGCCCGGGCAAAAAGGTGTTCATATTCATCGTCGAGATGCTGTTCTTCGGCGCGATATACACGCACCTTGAATGTTCATTCTCAAGATCCCTGATAACGATGGGACTGATAAGGTCGGAAAAGGCGGAGCGCGCCGTCGACTATACGATGAGAACCCTGTGTGTTCTGGGATTTGCCTTGACGTTTTTCGCGCTCGCGAGATTCCTGATCATGTGGGATCCGGCATAGCGGAGGTGGGATCATGCAGGTACTGATCATCGGATCCGGAATAGCCGGACTGAGCGCGGCGATAAGATCGGCCGAACTGGGGTGCCGTGTCGTCATGGCATCGCCGTATATATCCGAAAGAGCCCAGTCTGTCATGGCTGCAGGCGGCATCAACGCCGTGCTCGACCCTTCGCGCGAGGGAGACAGCACAGAACTCCATATCGAAGATACGATGAAGGGCGGATGCTTTATCGAGAACGAAGCTGCGGTCAGAGGCCTCTGCGAGTCAGCGCCGGAGATCGTAAGGTGGCTCGACAGCATCGGTGTGATGTTCAGCCGCGGCGGCTCGGGCGAGATAGCACAGAGAGCGTTCGGCGGCCAGAGCAGAAAGCGTACGGCGTACGCGGGAGCATCAACGGGCAGGCAGATAGTGAGCGCTCTCATACAGAAGTGCCGCGAATATGAGATAAGCGGCATGATCGAAAGGCGCACGGGCCTGGACTTCCATTCGGCTGTAATACGCGGCGGATGCTGCTGCGGAGCCGTATTCACGGAGACAATGAGCGGCAGACCGGTATGCATAACAGCCGATGCCGTCATCATGGCGACCGGCGGCATGAACAGGCTTTTCGGAAAGACTACGGGGTCTGCTCTCTGCGACGGCTATGCGGCCGGCAGACTGCTCACACAGGGCGTCAGACTGCGGAATCTCGAGATGATACAGTATCACCCTACATCGATAGAGACCCCGAACAAGCGCATGCTCATATCCGAAGCCGCCAGAGGAGAGGGCGGAAGACTCTTCTATGAAGAAGGCGGCAGACGCACATACTTCATGGAGGAAGAGTTCGGCAGCGGAGGCAATCTGATGCCGAGAGACGTTGTGTCGAGATGTATGTACAGATGCCCTTCACAGGTATATCTGGACATATCGTTCCTCGGAGAAAAGCTCATACACGGGCGCCTTCAGGAGGTGTACGATCTCTGCAGGGACTATATAGGGCTCGATGTGACTGAAGAAGCCATACCGGTGGCGCCGTCGGTCCATTTCTTCATGGGAGGCATCCGGACCGATGATGACCATATGACGGATGTCGACGGCCTGTATGCGGCCGGAGAATGTGCGTCTAAATATCACGGAGCGAACAGGCTGGGCGGCAATTCGCTTCTGGCAGCCGTCTACTCGGGAAGGACCGCCGCGGAAGCCTGCAGCGAAAGAGGAGAGGCCGGGATCATCCCGGACGGTGACGGACAGACAGGCATCGTACAGGAAGAGACCGCGGCTGCAGGGTCCTCGTCAGCGGAAACGACTGCGGGCGCGATACTGACGAGACTGCCTGAAATAATGAACAGAAGGCTCGGCATCATAAGGGATGAGAAAGGACTCAGGACCGGGATCAGCGAGATAGATGAACTGATCGCAGAAACAGGATCCCTGAGATACGATACCGGCCTTACAGCATATGAGAACCTGAGGATAAAGCATATGCTGATACTCTCGAAGGCCATGCTGATGAGCGCTCTTGCAAGGGAGGAATCAAGGGGCGCGCACTTCAGATCGGACTTCCCTGAAACGAAAGAAGAATTCAGACGATGCTCTTTTGCGGAATACAAAGACGGAGAGATAAGTATCGGATTCGAAGGCCAGAGCCTCACCGGAGAAAACAGATGATAGTAAGAGTGAAAAGACAGGATAACGCTTCGTCTGAAAGCTATTATCAGGAATTCGAATACAGGGGGAGCGGCCGGGACACCGTATCTCACATACTTGAGCAGATCAACTCGGAAGAGGATCTCAGGGATGTGACGGGCAGGACCGCTTCAAAGATCAGATGGGAGTGCAGCTGCATGCAGAAGATGTGCGGCGCATGCGCCATGGTGATAAACGGAAGGCCCGCTCTCGCATGTTCCGAATTCATCGATACGGACAGCGAAGATGTGCTTGTGCTCGAGCCTCTGAGCAAGTTCCCGGTAGAAGCGGATCTCATAACTGACAGGTCGTGCATCACTGAGCATCAGAAAGAGGCGATGCTGTATCTGGGCACGAGGAGGAAACCGGACCGCAGGGAGCACGATCAGCAGTATTCGGCTGCCAAGTGTCTCAAGTGCGGCCTCTGCCTTGAGGTATGCCCGAATTTCACCGGCCCTTCAGGGCGGTTCTACGGCGCGGTGATGGCAAATGAAGCATATCTGCTGGCGAGCTCGTCGGAGGACAGAGCAAAAGACATCGCTGCGGAATACAAAAAACACTTCGGGCGCGGATGTTCCAAATCGCTGGCCTGCAGGGAGATATGTCCCGCAGAGATACAGACGCTGTCATCGATAGGGTATATGAACAGGAAGTAATCATGGATCAGAACAAAAGAGAACAGTTCACAGAAACAGTAAGTGATTTCATACGGACGGTGAGCATCGTACTGCCCGCTGATATCTACGGCAAGTTCATGGAGCTCATGAGACACGAGAAGATCCCGTCGGCTGCCGCGTGCTACCACAACATGCATAAGAACATGTATCACGCGAGAACGATGTGCAGACCGGTCTGTCAGGATACCGGAGTCATTGAATTCTTTGTCAGTGTTGGCACCGGGTTCCCGTACATGGATGAGATCGAAGGGGTGCTCCACGATGCTGTGGTAAAAGCCACTGCTGAAGTCCCGCTGAGACCGAATGCTGTCGAGCCTCTCGGCGAGCATAACACCGGCACCAACGCCGGTTTCGGCGCTCCGTATATCGAGTACGATCTCGTGCCGGGGAGTTCCGATCTTGAGATAAGGATGTATATGTCCGGAGGCGGCAGTTCTCTTCCGAGCCGCAGCAGGGTGCTGATGCCGCTTGAAGGCAGGGAAGGGATCAAGAGATACATAAAGGAGACTGTGCTCGAATGGGGCATAAATGCCTGTCCTCCGCTCATACTCGGGATAGGCCTGGGAACGGATGCATCCACTTCGGCGGCATTGTCGAAAAAGGCTCTTCTGAGGCCTGTCGGCACTCATTCGGAATATCCCGAGGTAAAAAAGCTCGAGATCGAGCTCAGAGATGAGCTCGACGAGATAGGCATAGCGCCGCTCGGATTCGGAGGATCATACAGCGTTCTCGGAGTCAATATCGAGTGCGCGGCGCATCACCCGGCGACTCTCGGGGTGGGGATATCCACTGGGTGCTGGGCGACCAGAAGAGGGCATATCGTGATACATGAAGATCTCAGTTCGAAGAATCTCTCGCACATAGTATTTCCGGAGAACAGCCATGAGAAAATTGCTGAAAACACCAATAACATATGATCAGATAAAGGATCTCAGGATAGGAGACACGGTCTATCTGAGCGGCGAACTCGTCACCTGCAGGGATGCAGGGCACCGGCGCGTGCTCATGGAGGGCATCATGCCGGAGACCGTGAGCCTCAGGGACGGAGCCATATTCCATGCCGGACCTATCGTCGGAAAGGATGAGGAAGGCAGAGAGTACATCGTATCGATCGGCCCGACCACCAGCCGCCGCATGGAACTGGCCGAAGCTGAATTCATCGAAAAGACAGGGATCAGGCTCATAGTCGGCAAGGGCGGCATGCTGGAGAAAACTGCCGAAGCCTGCAGGAAGCACGGGGCCATACACTGCGCATTCCCGGGCGGGTGCGCTGTCATAGCGGCCAGGGAGGTCGAAGAGATCACAGGCTGCGAGTGGCGCGATCTGGGTATGCCGGAAGCTCTTTGGATCATGAGAGTAAAGGGCTTCGGGCCGATGGTGGTATCGATCGATACCACGGGAGCGAATCTGTTCGAAGAAAGAAAGAAAATGTACCGCGCAGTCCTCGACAGGAGTGAAGAAGGCCCTGACAGATGAGGAAAGCAGCGCGGCCTGTGATGGATAAGCGCAAAAAAAGGTGGTATAATCTTACGCGTTCAATTTGCACAGAAAGAAGGTAATAGCATCATGTGGGACAGGAAAGAGCTCAAGGAAAAAGGAAAGACGGCGTACAGAGCCAACAGGATAACCTGCATTTTTGCGGCGTTCCTGCTTGCAATTACAGCCGGCGGCGGGACAGGCGTGCCTACCTCTACGATGAACCTGGAGGAGAGCTACGATAATCTGAATATACCGCCTGATATGATGAAGATGATCATCGCGGCGCTCGGAGGCGCTGTCATAGTGAGTTTTCTGCTTGCGGTATTCGTCTTCAACCCGGTCGTGGTGGGACTGAGGCAGTTCTTCAGACAGAATGCGACGGACAGCAGGACGGGCCTCAGCAGAGATAATATAGGACTGGCGTTCTCGGGCAACTACACGAATGTCGTGGCGGCCATGTTCACGACGGGACTTTTCGTATTCCTCTGGTCGCTCTGCTTCATAGTGCCGGGCATCATAAAGTCATATTCATGGAGGATGGTGCCGTACATCATCGCCGAGGATCCCGAGATCACCGGGACAGAGGCCAGAGAAAGATCCGCCGAGATGATGAACGGCAGCAAGTGGGAGTCGTTCGTTCTCGATCTTTCATTCCTTGGATGGATCATCCTCGGAGTCTTCACTCTCGGCATCCTGAATCTGGTGTTCACCAACCCATATAAGGCCGCGACGGATGCTGAACTCTTCCGCTGGCTCAACGGAGAGAAGGACGTTCCTGAGATCCCGCAGCCTGGATATGCGGCAGAGCCTGAGATAACGGCGGTGCCAAGAGAAGATGATGAAGACGGTGATGACGGGGTCACGTTCGAACTGTGATCACGGACGGCAAGACGATCGGAGGGAAAGCATGAGATCAGACAAAAGATGGATATATCTGGGCATGGGAACGGTCACGCTCCTTTTTCTGGGACTGATATACGCGTGGTCCATATTCAGGACGCCTTTCGGCGAACTCTTTCCGGACTGGAGCATATCACAGCTCTCGCTGACCTTCACCATCTCGATGATATTCTTTTGCCTGGGAGGTTTTGCCGGAGGCGTACTGAGCAAAAGGCTCAGCATCAGAGCAAGGATGCTTATCTCGGCTGTGATGCTTCTGACAGGCTTTTTTGCCGTTTCGACGGTGAAGCCTGATGCTCCCTCGGCGAGCCTGATGATGCTGTATATATTCTACGGAGTATTCGGGGGCGGAGGGGTAGGCATAGCCTATAACGGAGTCATAGGTACGCTCAACAAGTGGTTCCCAGACAAGGTTGGACTCGCGTCGGGCATCATGCTGATGGGCTTCGGACTGGGAGGCCTCGTTCTGGGATCTGTCGTGAACTCCATGATAGGATCCATGGGCATACTCGCCGTATTCAGGATATTGGCAGTCGTCATATGCGTAGTATGCGTTCTTGCCGCATTCATAATAAAGGCTCCGGACGCAGAGGACGCTGCAGAGCTTGCTTCTCTTGCCGGGACCGGCAAAAAGGAAACGGAGGCCGGCGCAAAGAACTATACTGCCGTCGAGATGCTGAGGACAGCGAGATTCTGGATCTTTACGATATGGGCGATACTGCTCAATTCAGCAGGACTTCTTGTCATAAACAGCGCTGCCAGCATCTCTGTGGCTTTCGGAGGAACAGCTGTGCTCGGCATGATAGTCTCGCTCTTCAACGGCGCGGGACGCATCATCGCCGGCAATAACTTCGACAGACACGGACGGAAGATGTCCACCGTGGTAAATACAGCCTTCATGCTCGGAGCGGGCCTGCTGCTCACCATGGGCGGGATGACAGGCAGATATGTATTCATTCTTTGCGGACTGGTATTCGTCGGACTTGCCTACGGAGGATGCCCTACGATCACATCGGCATATATAAACAGAGCCTTCGGGCCTGTGAACTTCCCGACGAATTTCAGCATAGCAAATTTCAGCCTGATACCGGCCGCGACAATAGGACCGATGATCTCATCGGCTCTGCTGGAGTCAGCCGGGGGCAGTTATGATACCAACTTCTATGCGATAGTCGGCTTTGCTCTTGCGGCTCTTGTCATGTGGGCGCTGCTCAACAGGGCGAGCGCGGATGAGTAAGCGATAAGCTTGAGGAGAATGATTTGACTCTCAGGGATCTTGAGATCGGAAAAACCGCAGTGGTACACAGCGTAGGGGGAGAGGGTGCACTGCGCCAGCACTTCCTCGACATGGGCCTCATACCCGGGGCCGTTGTTACTATGGTCAAATACGCTCCGCTCGGCGATCCGGTCGAGATCAGGATACACGGATACGAGCTGACTTTAAGACTTGATGATGCGGCAAAGATCGATGTAGCGGAAGCGTGCGAACTGCCGTCGCCTGACGACGGCGAAGACCGCAGCGTGAAGGAACACCCGGGATACGGAGAGGGAGGCAGATTCCATCCTCCGGGAACGGGAAATCCTCTTCCTGACGGAACTGTCCTGACGTTCGCCCTTGTCGGCAATCAGAACAGCGGCAAGACCACGCTTTTCAACAAGCTGACCGGCTCAAAGCAGCATGTGGGAAATTTCCCTGGAGTGACCGTCGACAGAAAAGACGGAGCTATAATCGGATATGACGACACGCTCATTACCGATCTTCCGGGCATATACTCGATGTCCCCGTATTCTAACGAGGAACTCGTATCCAGGAATTTCGTGCTGAACGAAAAGCCTCACGCCATAATCAATATAGTCGACGCGACAAATATCGAGAGGAATATGTATCTGACGATGCAGCTGCTCGAGATGGAGATACCGGTCGTGGTCGCTCTCAACATGATGGACGAGGTGACGGGAAACGGCGGTACGATAGACGTCAATGCCATGGAGGCTATGCTCGGAGTACCTGTCGTGCCTATATCCGCGGTAAAAAGCCAGGGCATAGACGAGCTGGTCGAGCATGCGCTCCATATAGCAAAATACCAGGAGAAGCCTGCAAGACAGGACTTCTGCGACGAGAACGACAACGGAGGAGCCGTGCACAGAGCTCTGCACGCTGTCATCCATCTCATAGACGATCACGCAAAGTCGGCCGGCATTCCTGTGAGGTTCGCTGCAGACAAAGTGATCGAAGGGGACGAGCAGGTGATCCGCAAGCTCTCTCTCGATGACAATGAAAAAGAAGCGATAGAGCACATCACCGTCCAGATGGAGAAGGAGCGCGGACTCGACAGAAGCGCCGCCATGGCCGACATGAGGTTCGCCTTTATCATGAAGGTGTGCGACAGCTGTGTCAGAAAACCGGAAGAGAGCAGAGAACGCGAGAGAAGCCGCGCCCTGGACAACATCCTTACCGGAAAGTATACGGCCATACCTGTATTCATTGCCGTGATGGGACTCGTGTTTTTCCTGACTTTCAACGTCATAGGGGCGTGGCTCCAGGATCTTTTGGAGGCCGGAATTGGCCTGCTGCAGAGCGGAATCGAGGCCGCAATGACTGCCGGCAACGTAAATCCGGTCATATACGGTCTGGTCACGGGAGGAATATTCGAGGGCGTCGGGAGCGTGCTGAGCTTTCTGCCGGTGATCGTCACGATGTTCTTCTTCCTGTCGCTGCTCGAGGACAGCGGATATATAGCGCGCGTCGCCTTCGTGATGGACAAGATACTCAGAAGGCTCGGCCTTTCCGGCAGGAGCATAGTTCCTATGCTCATCGGTTTCGGATGCACCGTTCCTGCCGTCATGTCTACAAGGACACTTCCGTCCGAGCGGGACCGCAGGATGACCATACTGCTGACTCCTTTCATGAGCTGTACCGCAAAACTTCCGATATACGCGTTCTTCGTTGATGCCTTCTTCGAGGAATACAAGGCGCTCATAATGATCGGTCTGTATACATTCGGCATACTGATGGCCGTACTGGTAGCGCTGATATACAAGAAGACCCTGTTCAGGGGAGAGGCTGTTCCGTTCGTGATGGAGATGCCTAACTACAGGCTGCCGAGCGCGAGGAACGTTGCGCAGCTTCTGTGGGAAAAATCCAAGGATTTCCTTTCCAGAGCTTTTTCGGTGATCCTGATCGCCACTGTCATCGTATGGTTCCTGAAGACATTCGATTTCAGCTTCAACATAGTCACTGACTCTCACGACAGCATCCTTGCCGTCATATCCGGAGTGCTGGTGCCGCTGTTCAGACCTGCGGGACTGGGAGACTGGCGCATTATAACATCTCTTGTGAGCGGATTCATGGCCAAGGAGAGTGTTGTGTCTGTTCTCGGGGTGCTCTTCGGAGGAGAGGGCGGAGTCACTGCGATGATGACGCCGCTGACGGCTGCCTCGCTGCTGGTTTTCAGCCTGCTTTATACGCCGTGCGTTGCCGCGGTCGCTTCGGTAAAGAGCGAGATGGGCGGCAGGTGGGCCGTATACGTAGTTCTGTGGCAGTGCTTCATAGCATGGACAGCTGCAGTGGTGGTACGCGTCATCGGACTTATGCTGGGTCTGGCCTGATAAGGCTGACAAAGGCGGGTATACTCAGAAATATTTGAAATTTGAAAATTTGAAGAGGTCTCCATTCCTGATGTATAGTTGTATATAGCATGGAAGGCAGCATGGACTGCCGCTCAAAAGGAGGATAAAACAATGGAAAAGAATGATATAAAAGTAGATCAGCTCAGTAAAGTCGCCGGCGGAACAGGTGTCGAGCATTATGCCGAGTGCCCGGCATGCGGAAGCAAGAACATCCAGCTCCAGAAGACTGAAGGGGATTCGAAGCTCGGATATGCACAGTATTACTGCCCGGACTGCGGATACAAGGAGACTCACGCATTCGGAGAATTCTAAATAAGAGAGATCTGTCGCTTTGAGCCGCTCGGCAGAGCGGCTCTTTTTATTTGCTCAGGCTGAAAAGGATTGTATTACGATCGCGGAGTATATTATCATATTGAATGTAACTTATAAGATACCGGTACAGGGGGCAAAGGGCGCAAAACCATGAACGGAAATATACTCAGAAAAACAATATCTGCAGCATGCATGCTTCTTCTTTGCGCATGTCTGGCCGGCTGCGGGTCCTCTTCTTCTGCAGGAGGAGGCGACAGGAAAGAGGAGGGGTCGCTTACGCCTTCCGGGAATGAATACATCGCTGAGGTGAGTGAAGATTCTGCACACATCGAATACCTGAGTGCGGAACTTGATATAGATGACGCCGAATTCATTACGGATGATTTCGATGATCAGACGTATCTCGTTCTCCATATGCTTTTCCGGAACGATTCGACGCTTTACAGATCAGAGGGGGACGAAGATACCAGGTTTTATTACGACAGTCTCGACAGAGCTTTCGTTATCCTGGCTGAACAGGACGGGGAAGCGATCGAACCGAGAGGTGAAGCTGAAGCCGAAAGCTTCGAAGAAGAGAACAGTTTTAAAGAGATAGATTCAGGTCAGAGCCTGTACTGCGACCTGTACTTCCCTGTCAAGCCCGGTAAGCCTGTCACGGTACAGGTGCTGAATCCGGACGGAGAAGATACGGTCATGGCTGAACTGACATTCACGCCTGAAGAAGACTGGTAGGAGGCTGCAATCCATGTATTCGTTCATCGTTTCCATACTTGTACTTATCGCCGGATACGCGGTCTACGGAAGGCTCACGGAAAAGATATTCGGGCCTGACGACAGGGAGACTCCGGCATATGCTGTGAATGACGGAGTCGACTGTGTGCCGATAAAGACCCGCAAGGCGCTCCTTATCCAGCTGCTCAATATAGCAGGCACAGGACCGATATTCGGCGCTCTCATGGGAGCGTGC
>JAFRFA010000193.1:0-21978 GCA_017434585.1 Mogibacterium sp.
ACGTTCCTCCAGCTGTCAGTAGTCGTAGTGGCTATTATCTTACGTGACATGTCAAAATATTCAGTCCTGTCTCTCATCAGTTACCTCCGGATCATCTTCAGATAATCCATGAGCGCCGGATCATCCTCTTCATCTATGCCGGAACATCCCGCGGTGAATTCAATCAGCCCGGCGAGTCTTTCTCCGTTTTCAGGGTGAGGGTATCCCTCTTCATATATCCGGTAGTCTCTTCCTATGAGTCTGTTTATATCCATAACGCACTGATTGCCCGATATGTATGCTGCCAGAGCATCGTCGTGCGCTTTTCCGTCAGCCGCTTCTTCAAACGAGCGGATGAAGGCATCTCTCATATCCCTGGTCTTTGCAAGATCAAGCACCCCCGTTTTTTCGAAGGTGAAGCCGGTGCGCACAGGGAAGCGGCGGATGACCTTATCGCGCGGCAGGTCAAACAGATACCTGTATACCGCCATCGGATCGGCAGCGCCGGAAGCAAGCACGAGCACCAGATCATCGCCCTGCACGCATGCATCCTTTACGGAACTTCTCAGATTCTGCATGCCTGAATACTCGGTCGCGCCTTTGCACATCCATTTATCTTCAGTCATCCTCAGTTCAAGATCATCGGCAAATGCAGCCGGATCAGTCCCCTCCGGCATCCTTATACGGTATGTCACGGAAGTGATCCTGAGCGGTCTGTCGGTCTCAGTTACGGAATCCACCCGGAAATTGACGGCATGTTCTTCGATGAGTTTCTTCAGCTGCAGGACGTCATATCTGCTGCAGAGACTTATGTTCGTGACATTGAAGCCCTCGGATATCTGTTTCCCGTGGTCTTTGCTGCCAAAGCATTCCACGCTGTCAGGGTCGAACGATACCCCCGCCTTGAACAGCGCGCGTCTGATCTCGCAGTCCCAGTATGACGGGATCACGACAGAATGCATGCGGTCATAGGAAAATCTCATCTGTATATGCTGTACATGTTCAGGCTTCTCTTTTCTTACCGGGTGATGCAGGTCTATCCTTCTGTCCCTGATCCTCCTTTCAGGCATGCTCCTGAGCTTCTCTCGCTGGCGGCTGTCGCACGCTCCGCATCCGCTGCAGCTCTCTGTGCATATCGGCTCGGAAGCCGGCTTTTTCTGCATCATCGCAGCATATCGTCTTTTGAGGTATTCCTTTGACGCCGGACCTTCGACTATGTCCCACGGGAGAACCTCATCGATACCGTATTCCCTGAACCATTCTTCGACCGGCGGCAGGTGCATATCATCCAGAAACTTTACCGCCCTGTCGTAGACCTCATCAGAGTACGGTTCTCTGTGTCTGAGATCTCCCCTGCCCGCCATGTATTCCAGAAGCGCAGACAGACGCCCGTCTCCTCTCAGGATGAGATTTGTCATCCGGTCATCAGCTGTATTTTCATGCACTACGGAGGTGAATCCCAGTTCGCGGACCTTCCCGGCGAAGTCATCGAACATCGCCTTCTTTTTCTGCCTGACACCGGCCCACTGAAGCGGCGTGAAAGGCGATACCTTGAGCGAGTTCCAGGAGAACAGTATCCTTGGCAGCCGGCCTCCGGGCGGAGTCTCTTCTTCGAATATCCTGCGGATCTTTACCGCAAGCCCGTAGAGCTCATCGAGATCCTCTTTGCTTTCCGAAGGAAGGTTGCATATCATCATGAATTTTATCAGTGAATAGCCGCTGCGGCACACCTCGCGCATAGCGCCGAGTATCTGCTCTTCCGTAAGGTTCTTGGATACGAGATCCCGCAGCCTCTGTGATGCGCCTTCTACGCCGAAGGCTATCCTGCCCTTTCTCTGCATCGAAATGAAGCAGCAGAGCTCAGGATTGTCCAGAAATCCGTCCATCCTCATCGATATCAGACTGACCTTCTCTCCGACCGCATCTGTGAGGTCTCTTACTATCCTGTTGATCTCCGGATGCGAGACGGAATTGAACGAGACCGGCGTCACCGCAATGTTTCCGGTCTCATGTATGATCGTATCCATCGTCTGTTTTACCAGTTCAGCGCTCCTGCTGCGGTAAGGCAGCGAAGTAAAGCCTCCCATGCAGAAAGCGCACTTTCCCTCGCAGCCTCTGGATATCTCATAATGGTCGTTGTATATATGATACACGCTGAAGTTGAGATAAGGCTTTGTGATGACAAAGACCTCATCAAGGTCGTGCACACGGCTGAAGTGTATACGCTCCGGCACATCGTCTCTCAGCGGGAAGGTCCCCGCAAAACGGCTTCGTTCGTCGTAACGTTCCTCGTAGAACCCCGGCACATAAAGGCAGTCCCATTTCTTAGCTGCGGCGAGAAGAATCTCTTCACGCGAAAGTCCCTGCCTCCTGCCTTTTTCCATCATGGAAAGAAGCTGCGGAAGTATCTCTTCGCCTTCTCCCATGAAGAGTATGTCGCAGAAAGGCGCATAAGGTCCGGGATTCACAAGAGCGGAGCCGCCCAGGATGACAAAGCTGTCATCCCCGCCGCGGTCTTTTGAATAAAGAGGTATCCCGCTTTTCATTATGATCCACGGAACAGCGGCATATGAGCCCGAAAGATCGATCGACAGGCACATCACGTCAAAAGCCTCAAGAGGCATGCCGCTCTCTGCAGCGAACGGACGTATCCCGTCTTTTTCCATGAGTTCCTTATCAAATCCGGTAGGCGGACAAAAGGATCTTTCGATCGCCCATTCAGGAAAGTATTCATGCAGCTGCTGATAGAACAGCGCAACGGCTGGTGCAGACAGACTGAAGTACGAAGACACCAGGTTCGCTATCACTACACGCCATGTCTTATCGATGCATCCTTCTCTGACCGCGCTGTCCCAGTCGAAATGGAAGGTGTTCATCTCGTCGCCGAGATAAAGCCCCGCAAATTCGAGGTCAAAGATATTGTCCTCAAGCCACTTCCGGTTGATATCCCTCTCCTTTATTCGTTTGGTCCACTTGATATCTGCGGTCTTCATATGCAGTTATTGCAGTTATCTGGCTTCTTTGCTTCTGCGGAACGCGGAATGTTCGAATTCTCTCGGTATCTCCGCGATCCTGTCAGGGTGGTGATAATAATAAACTAACGTTTTGTATCCAAGCTCTGAGAGTTTTTCATAAGGAATGGACTCCTTGCGCTTCTTCATCGACCCGTAGAGTATGTACCTGAGGCTGTCCTGGATATAATGGTCGAGCTCTTCAAGGCTCCTTGTGTCCGTTATGACAGGAAAGGCCCATTTTGCCCACGCGAGCAGCGTGCCGCGTCCGTCGACCCCGAAGAAAAAGCGGTTGAACCTTATGATGAAATCGCGCGCAGCTTCATCTGCTGTCATCAGTCCCCTGTTGCGGTTCAGGAGGCCCTTGTTCGCATATCTGCGGATCCTGCGTTTCAGTTTTTTCATGGAATGTTCCGAGATGGAGATACTGCCGTTGGCAAGCTCCATCCCGAGAAGGTCGAATGCCTCCCCAGGCATGAGTATCCCGGTCTTTTCCTTGTTCGTCGTGAGTCTGAGACGGTCAAGGATCTCGTAGAATTTCTTCTCAAACTCCTTTATCTCATCGTATGAATAAGAGCATATCAGGATATCATCAGAGTATCTGGAGTAGAAAGCTGCGCGGGACTCATAATAGTCATCCATCTCATGAAGGTAAAGATTCATGAGGAAATTGCCTATAGGAATACCTCCCATGCCGCCCGGGCAGTGATCTATCACATCTCCGTTACGGTCGATGACCTTGCCTCTGGTCAGGAACCATTCAAGGAAGCGGAAGAACGCCGGATCATCCGGCATGTATATCTCTTCGATCATCGGGACCACGAATTCCGGTACGATAGACCCGACATAATTGGAAACATCCGTCTTGAGGACGTACATATTCCCCATGTCTCTTTTTCTCACCTCGTTCAGAAGATCGGTGCCGGTCCTGTCTGATCTGAACGAAAACAGGCGGTCGGAGTAATGCTCTTCGACGCCGCTCATTGAATGAACGATGAGTTTCATGAGAAATCCCTGCTCACCCTTCATAAGGTATACTGCCCTCTTTTTATTCTGAAAATTTTTCGGCACAAGGCGGTACTGCGGATAGTCCAGAAAGTAGTCTCCTCTCTCCAGTCTCTCTATATCGTTCACACATCTGTCGCTCAGAATGTAATCTTCCATCTCAGCGAGCATGGTGGCGCCATACCGTTTGCGCCTTACTCTTGAGTTTATGAAATCTTCTCTGGTCTCAATTCTTTTTGCGTTTTCAAATACACCCATTTTGTTCTCACCCTTATTATTGTTTTCCTGTAGATTTTATTCAAAAAATAGTTATAATTGATATCAAAGGAAGGTACACGTAAAGTGTGTTTCAGAATGATCGGACAAACTGCGCTAGCATGCGTCTGAAACCGCAGCAGCCGAAGCCGGTCACGTTGGGAGCAAGCAAAATACCCTTCCTTTTTTTTGCGCCATCAGTATACCACACAAAACGACAACATATGTTTAAGCTGATACTTTTTTGATATAATCTTTTTATGGACAATCTATCCGAACGCGACAAACAGGCTGAACAGCTGTCCCGGGAAATCATCGGACTGGCAAGGAACTCGATCCTCGTCAATCTGAGATTCATGGACCGGGCTGTCGGCAATGTACGCATCGTGCCGGACATGAACTACGGTTTTGCCGGCAGCGGATCGCACATACTGTACAGTCCGTGGACCCTGATCCTTACCTACAGGGAGGATCAGAACCTGGTCGCCCGCAACCTTCTCCACTGCGTTCTGCACAATGTTTTCAGGCACAACATCACATTCGAGGGGATCGACCGCCTCAGATGGGACCTGGCCGCAGACATCGCCGTCGAGAACTGCATAAGCGATCTCGGGCAGGATTTCTTACGCGTCGGCCGCGAGACGCAGCAGGCCGAAGCCATAAACTACCTGCGCGGCAAACTGAGTCATCTCACTGCCGAGAGGATATACTCCTTCCTGAACAGCGGAGAGGTATCGTTCACTCAGCGCCATGAATGGAGCGAGTGCTTTGCCGCAGACCAGCATGATCTCTGGTACGGCGGCGGCTCATCCGGACCTCTGACCGCAGACATCGACCTTGAAGAGCTGTGGAAAGACATCGCAAAAAGGATGCAGACCGAGCTCGAACTGCTGCGCAGCGACAGCGGCGCCCTTACACAGAGCCTCAGAGAGATCAACCGTACAAGATACGATTACACGGAATTCCTCAGGAGATTCGGTATCCGCTCCGAAAAGATCCGCCTGTCCGAGGAGGAATTCGACAACAATTATTACACCTACGGGCTTGAGCTCTACGGCAACATACCGCTGATCGAACCCCTCGAATACAGAGACATCCGCAACATACGCGACTTCGTTATAGCCATCGACACATCAGGGAGCGTACAGGGCGAAGTCGTCCAGAAATTCGTCCAGCACACCCACGACATTCTCTCTTCACAGCACAGCTTCGATGCCAGGACCAATCTGTACATAATACAATGTGATGACCGGATAAGAGACATATCTCTCATCAGATGCAGCGAAGACTTCGACAGATACTTCAGGGAAAAAGAGATAAAAGGCCTCGGGCAGACGGATTTCCGCCCTGTCTTCGAACATGTCGGCAGACTGATCGAAGAGCAGAAGCTTACCGACCTGCGCGGTCTGCTCTACTTTACCGACGGCATGGGCAAATTCCCCGAAAAAGCGCCCGGCTACGATACAGCTTTCATAATACACAATGACAGCCTGGATGATGTATGGGTGCCTGACTGGGCGGTGAAGATCGAGATGCAGACAGACGAGATCATGAACCTGTGACAGACATGGAAAAAACCATTATCGATGATTCCTTTATAATAGACGGCCGCATCACAGAAGGCGCATGCATGCAGGATGAGAGCCTGGTATCCGTGGTGATCCCGGAGGGAGTCACGGACATAGGCGAAGCTGCTTTTTACGGATGCGCGAACCTCGGACATGTCGTTTTTCCAGAGAGCCTGAAGATCATACGGGAGGAAGCTTTCGGCGACACAGGGCTCGTGGAAGCCATGCTCCCTTCCGGCCTGGAAATGATCGAAGAGGACGCCTTTTACAGCTGCGGATCTCTCCGCAGGATCGAGGTCCCCGGCATGGATACCATCATAGGCAAAGATGCTTTCGGATGCTGCGACCATCTCCTGGAGGGGTACATCGCAGCGGGCTTTCCCGGCGGCATAAGGCATCACGAGGAACTTCAGTACACCCTTCTTTGGTGTTCGTGTCCGGAAAAGCACAGCGCAGATACCTGCGCACGCGCTGAAGCCTTTATTCATAAGTACGAAGACCTTATTATGGAATGGGTCATAAAATACAACAACGTTCCTGCCATGAGCGGCATCGCAAGGCTCGGACTTTTAAACGGCGACACTGACCGATACATCAGGGCAGCCGGTCTGGCAGGCAGAAGCGAGATCACCGCTCTTCTCATGTCGATGCGCGGAGGTTTCGACGAAAGCGAGTTTGAACTATGAACATAAGCGAAGCAAAACAGCAGCTGATAAACACCATGAAGGCATATTCTGCAAAGGACAGATTCGGGAATCCCCTGCTGCCGCAGGAGGAGCAGCGCCCGCTCTTTCTGATGGGCCCTCCGGGCATAGGCAAGACCGCGATCGTAAAGCAGGTCTGTGAAGAGCTCGGCATAGGTCTTGTCAGCTATTCGATCACTCATCACACAAGGCAGTCGGCTCTGGGTCTTCCGAGCATAGTGCACAAGGCCTGGGGAGACACCGAGTATGATGTGTCAGAATACACCATGAGCGAGATAATCTCGACTGTTTACGATGTAATGAACGACACCGGCCTGACTGAGGGCATACTCTTCCTCGACGAGGTGAACTGCGTATCCGAAACGCTCAACCCTTCGATGCTGCAGTTCCTCCAGTTCAAGACCTTCGGCAGGCACAGGGTACCAGACGGCTGGGTCATCGTCACCGCCGGCAACCCCGTGGAATACAACCGCAACGCGCGCGAATTCGACATAGTGACATGGGACAGGCTCAAGCGCATCGACATCGAGCCGGATCTTGACGCGTGGAAGTCATACGCCTGCAGCACGGATGTCCACGCATCCGTCCTGACATATCTCGAAGCGCGCAGGTCATCTTTCTACAAGGTCGAAGAGACAGCTGCCGGCAGGCAGTTCGTCACCGCAAGAGGCTGGTCGGACCTGAGCAGCATCATAAGGATATATGAGCAGCTCGGCATCGCAGTCGACAGAGTCCTCATCGGGCAGTACATCCAGGATGCCGGGACCGCCGATGACTTCGCGTCATACTACGAGCTGTACAGCAAGTACAGATCGGACTACCGCATCCCTTCCATTCTCGCAGGCAGCGAGGATGCTGAGATAGAAAAGCGGGCCTCCGAAGCGCCGTTCGACGAGAGGCTGTCTCTCATCGGTCTTCTGCTCGACAACGTGCAGACAGATATCTCAGCAGTGATAAGGACGGAAGACTATGCTGCAGAGCTCGTAAAGCTGCTGCGCCGTGTAAAGGAAGGCGAAGATATCGGCAGTGTCATCGAAGACGAGGATGCCGTATATCAGCGTTTCCGCCGCATGGGCGTACTTTCGCGCGATGCGAGGCTCAAATACGAAAGCGTTCTGGAATTCCTGCGCGCTCATGAAAGCAATTCCGACTTCGGCAGCATAAAGAAAGACTATGACCGCATCATCTCAGAAATGAAGCAGTCAGCCGAAGAAGCGCGGACACATCTCGACAACCTCTTCGCCTTTGCCGAAAAGGTCTGGGGCGAAGGCCAGGAGATGGTCATACTGGTCACGGAACTCACCATCGGTCTATACTCATCGAGATTCATATCCAGATATGGATGCGATGCATATTACAGATACAACGATTCGTTAAAGCTTTATGAGAGAAAACTGGAGATCCTGAAGAAAGGAGAGGAATTATGGCAGCAAAATACGATGTAGTTGTTGTCGGAGCAGGAAACGCCGGTCTCAGCGCAGCGGTCAAGTGCGCAGTCGAGGGCAAGAAGACCCTCCTTATCGACCAGCACAACCTGCCCGGCGGATGCGCGTCAAGCTTCAGACGGGGGCGCTTCGAATTCGACCCGAGCGTCCATGAGATCTGCGACTTCGGTCCTGAAGACAACAAGGGCCACGTCAGGCTTCTCATGGAAAGAAACGGAGTCAACGTCGACTGGATCACCGTCCCTGAGTGCTACAGGTGCATTTCGACCTATTTGGACGGCACCCCTATGGATGTCACCATGCCTTGCGGCCGCGAGGAATACATAGCCGCGATGGAAAAGTACGTGCCCGGCTCAAGAGAATCGATGGAGAAGTTCTTCGACCTGCTTCTTGAGATCAGAGCCGCAAAGGTGTACATGAACGACGGCACACCGAACGATGCCAAGTACATGCAGAAGCACTTCCCTAACACTCTGAGGTCCTGCGGCTACGATGCTCTGAAGGTCATGAAGGCACTGAAGATACCTCAGAAGGCCATAGACATCATCGGCGTGTACTGGCCGTACCTCGGTGTTCCGCTGGATACCATCAACTTCTTCCATTTCGGCAACATGATAGACATGTATGTCATCCGCCAGGCGGTCATCCCTCACCATACATCACACGAGATCTCGATGACTTTCATGAACAGGTTCTACGAGCTCGGCGGAGAGGCATGGTTCAACTGCAGAGCCGAAGAGTTCCTCTTTGACGGCGACAGGGTCTGCGGAGTCAGGACGAGCCTCGGCGATGTCGAGTGCGATCAGGTCCTCGCGAACATCAACCCTGACATCATCGACGCGAAGATGATCCCTAAGGAAATGGTCCCTGAAAGAGACAAGAAGCTTTCGGCCGCAAGGAACAAAAAATTCAGCACTAAGTTCTGCATGATCTACATGGCGCTCAACAAGCCTGCGGAAGAGCTCGGCCTCAATGACTACTGCGTGTTCTTCGCCGAGACAGCCGACTCCCGCAAGGAGTACGAGTACATGAAGAGCATAGACAACGACTACAACATCCTGATCAGCTACAATACGCTCATACCTGACTTCTCGCCTGAGGGGACCTGCGTGATCAGCTTCACAAAGCTCTTCAGCGAATCGGATGACTGGGCGAAGCTCACTCCGGAAGAGTATTACAAGGTCAAGGATAAAATGATCGAAAAGTGCATAGATGATGTGAAGAAGAGACTCGGCATCGATATCTCCCCTTACATCGAGGAAGTGGAAGTCGCAACGCCTATGACGTTCGCCAGATACCTCGGCACTCCGGACGGCACGCCTTACGGATTCGAGGTAAGCGACTGGGACGGCATAATCGCCAGGATGATGGACATCGAAGCGGACTTTACGATAAAGGGGCTCCGCCACATAGGCGCCGGCTCGTTCATGGCAGACGGCTATTCATCTACATGGATCAACGGAGATCTTTCCGCCGCCCTTGCCTGCAGGGATCTCAAGGAAGGAGGTAAACAGTAATGGCACTTAATTTCAAAGTAGGTATAATAGGACTTCTGGACATGCTGAAGTTCGCCAACCTCTCGAAGGAAAGAGAAAAAGTCATCGCTGCTGCTCCTGCAAACGAGATAACGGCGGACTATCCGGTAAATAACTTTGCCAAGGCCATGCACCCTGACTACCAGCAGTTCGTTATCGATGAGATCATCGACCACGCCGCTGCGGGTGCGAAGACATTCGTGCTCAAAAGAGCTGACGGCAAGCCGGCTTCATATTTCAGGGCGGGGCAGTACATCTCGCTCAAGCTCCCTATCGAGGGAAGCTTCGTTACACGTCCATACTCCATATCCTCTTCGCCGAAGTGGGCTCTCGAGGGCAAGGTCGCCGTTACGGTCAAGACCAATCCGGACGGCTTCGCGGCCGACTGGATGCTCGGCAACTTCAAGGTCGGCGATGAAGTAAAGGGCTCCGAAGGTCTGGGGTCGTTCTATTATCAGAAGTACCGGGATGCCGGACATGTCGTCGCCCTCGCGGGCGGATCGGGCATCACGCCGTTCCTTTCGATGGCATACGCCATAAGAGACGGCATCGAGGACTTCGATCTGACCATACTCTTCGGAAGCAGGACTGAAGAGTCCATACTGTTCAGGGATGAATTCGACAGGATCATGTCCGAGACGGACAAGGTAAAGGTCGTACACATCCTCTCCGACGAGAAGAAGAAAGGCTTCGAGAACGGCTTCATCACGGCGGACATAATCAAAAAATATGCCGGCGACGAGCCGTACAGCGTATTCATCTGCGGACCTGAAGCGATGTACCGCTTCATCTCCAAGGAAGTCGAAAAGCTCGGTCTTGAGAAGAAGTTCGTGCGCAGCGAATTCCTCGGCGCAACCAAGACTGTATGGGAACAGCCGGGCTATCCGAAGAAGGCGAAGGACAAGGTCTTCAAGCTCACAGTCAGACAGGGACCGAACGAGTACGTATGCGACTGCTCTGCCAACGAGCCTATACTGGTCGCCATCGAGCGCGCGGGCATCAAGGCTCCTTCCAAATGCAGATCGGGCGACTGCGGCTGGTGCCGCTCGCGTGTTACAGCCGGAGAGGTATTCATACCTGAGGAGACCGACGGAAGAAGATGGGCAGACAAGCAGTGCGGAGAGATACATCCATGCACGGGCTTCGCTGTCTCTGACGTAAGCATCACCATTCCGGGAGAATACTTCTAGGATCGCCAGAGATACCATTTTCGGACATATCAAAGACCGCAGTCCTGAACCGTTCACGGCCGGGCTGCGGTCTTCATATGTCCGGGACTTACAGGGTCTCCTTTATCCAGGCAACAAGCGCATCGATGATCCTGTCTTCTATAGCATCCGGAATCAGGCCTTCATCCCTGTCCGGATCCATCATGCGGGGTATCTCCTCCTGTCCGGAGTCTTCGGTGATCACGATATCATCCAGAGTGATATGCAGCCCTGCCTCACGCAGGCTGTCCGACAATGAGGAGATCAGTTTAGGCTTCACAAGATCGGAAGAAAGCAGTTTGACTGCCTCCTTCTCGATCGTTTCGGACTTCGCGATCCTGAAGGCCAGTTTTGCGACTCCTCCGCCGATGCCGGTCAGTGCCGGGCTTTCAACGAGCTGTTTGCTGTCAGTCTTCACCCTCACCGCATGCAGGCTTATCTTTGTTCCCGGCTCATCCAGCGCGTATAAGGCTCCTATCACGACAGCATCCCCGCCAAGCAGGTCATGCAGTCCTTCATTCAATGAGCTTACGATCATGTCATGCTGATCTTCGAGCAGCCAGACAATGATCTGGTCACGCGTATCCGTGTCCAGAAAGCCGATGAGCTTCTCCACCACCGGAACAGCGTCATCTCCGAGCCTTGCGATCAGTTTCTCGAACTCATCCGGCTCGGCCTTCGATCTGCATTCCTCCGTCACCTGCGGTATAAGACTCTCAAAGCATTTCTCGTAATTGATCTCCTGTACTTCAAAACTGATTTTTATCATCTTGCTCCTCCAATACTACCGATCCGGCATATTACCATTTTATGTATATTCCACTTCTGTGCAGACAGGCCTGTAACGCCCCGCCGTCTCCCACGGAATGCCCAGCAGGGCCTGATATAAAGTATACGGCGGCAGGAAAGGACCGATCTTCATGGATATCTCCCGGCCCCTGAGTTCAAGCGACATTATCTCGTCACGTATGTCCGCGTCTATCGAGCGTTCTCTGCAGTTCCTGATAAAGTCCATGCGCACATGCCAGGAGTCGCTGTCCATTATCTCTTTGATCCTGCTTCCCAGCGCCTCCATGTCCGTTCCTTCCGGACACGGGATCATATATCTGACAGACGAAAGCACAGGCTTGTGATCCAGCTGCCTCACATCCGTAAACCTCATATGGATCGAATGAGCATTGAGTTCTTCGAGAAGCTTATCATCCGGGACATCATCTTTTATCACCGCAAATGCCAGTTTAAGTCCTGTTGCCCAATCATATCTCTCATGATGCGGTTTGTATACGCAGACTCTGTCCCTTTGAAAGCAGATCCCGGCGTGATCCAGAGCTCTTCTGAGTTCGTCGATCCAGTACATGCGCGACACGACCCTGTATCTATCATCTGTCGTAAACGACAATACAGCAAATCTGAGCTGACAGTCTTCTTCCTGTCCGGCAGGGATCTGCGGGTCGATGCTTCCGAGAGATATCTGCCGGTCTTTCTTCTTTTTCCGGCGGTACAGAGCCATCTCTTCATGATGCTCTTTGCTGCATGCGCCGCATCCCTGACAGCGGTCCAGACAGCGCGGGAAATCTTCCGGGTCACTGCCCGAAGCCGAGAGATACCGTTTCCACAGATGTTCCCGGCTGGCTCCCATATCAATGAAATCCCACGGAAGAACTTCATCACGGTCTTTAGCTGCGAACCATTCGTCATATCCCGGGACATCGTGTTCGCTTATCCACATGTCCGCAAATTCCTTCGCGCGCCGGTCAAAGTATGTGTATCTGCGAATACCTGCCTCCGCCATCCCGATCAGCATATCCTGCAGCCTTCTGTCGCCGCGATTGATGAGTTGTGTCAGTGTCAGATCATACGATTCTTCTGTCTCATTACCGCTGATTATCACTCCCATGTCCTGAAGCCTGACACGCGTATCCTCAGGCAGCGTGTCGATATGAGGCCTGGCTTCAAACCACTGAAAAGGCGTGAACGGGAATAATTTCAGCGGAGTCCAGCTGTACTGGAAAACAGGCGGATCGATACCCTCTTTCGCCTCCTCGCTTCTGATCTGCATGATCTTTTCGGTCAGCCTTACAAGTTCTTCTCTGTCCTCATCGGATTCTCCGGGCAGACCCGCGATGAACATGAACTTGATCTTCCTGTATCCGTTGCGGCACAGCATGCGCACCGTCTCCAGTATCTGTTCCTCGCTGCAGTTCTTGGATGTCATCTGCCTGAGTCTCTGGGATATGCCTTCAACGCCGAAAACGATCCTGTCTTTCCCCTGTCTGTGGATCAAAGAGCAGAATTCCGGATTCTCCCGCACGGAGTCCAGCCGCAGGGTATAGGTGGATACAGGCACACCGATCTCATCATCAAGGCGCAGAGAAAGCTCATTCAGATACGGATAGGACATCCCGCTGAAAGAGCTCAGTACTATGTTTTTTACTCCGCTGTTATACAGATACTCTTTGACATTCCGTACGACACAGTCCACCGAGCGTGCTCTGAACGGCATGTACGTGAACCCCGAAACGCAGAAGCCGCACTGCCCTTCGCAGCCCTTTGTGATCTCCACCCCGCCTGCTAAATTGGACGAATAGCAGTAGCTGCCGACCGGCTTCGTTGTGATGAAGCAGTCATCAAGATCCCTGACGTACATATATCTGATTATTTCCGGTACGTCCGGCCTGAGCGCTGACATACCGAGCAGCTTCCCTGTCTCATCGAAGCGCTGCTCATAAAAGCGCGGCGCCCACAGGCAGTCCCATGTCTTCACAGCCGCGAGCAGTATCTCCTCGCGGCTGAGGCCGTCCGCAATTCCTTTCTGTATCATGCGGAGAAGTTCCGCCAGGACGCCCTCGCCCTCTCCTATGAAGAAAAGATCACAGACATCCATTATCACGGACGGATTGAAGGATGAAGCTCCGCCCCGTATGATGATCGGGTCTTTTTCAGTCCTGTCGCGGCTCATCACCGGTATGCCGGAGTCGAGGAGCATCCCAATAAGATTCACCTCATCCCCTATCAGCTGCTGGGAACAGCATATGACGTTGAAGGCTGAAGGAGGCATCCGTCCCTCGAGCGAAAGATATAAAAAGCCTTTCTCCTTCAGTATCGAGTCATTATGCTCATCAGCAGGGCACAGCAAACGCTCCACGATCCAGGAAGGATCGTACTCATGCAGCTCCTGATAGAAGAGCTTGATCGCAACGGAGCAGCTCGCCTGCGGGCAGGCATTGACATCTGTCAGCGCTATGCGGAAATGGTCTTCAAGCGTTCCGTCCTCAAAGGCTGCCTCCCAGTCGAAACGGAAGCTGTTCATCTCATCGCCCAGAAGTGTACCGGGCGAATGAAGCAGGTAGTCGTTCTCGCTGAACCACTGCTCAAAGTCTTTTTTGGTCTGAAATCTTCTTATCCATTCTTCGGCTTTCATCGTCATATACCTCAGTATATCAGTCGTATTCCACTTCTGTGCATACAGGCCTGTAACGTCCCGCCGTCTCCCACGGGATGCCCAGCAAAGCCTGGTACACAGTGTACGGCGGCAGGACGGGACCGATCTTCATGGATATCTCCCGGTCCCTGAGGTCAAGCGACATTATCTCATCACGTATGTCCGCATCTACCGATTTTACGCTGCGACTTTTGACATATTCCATGCGCACATGCCAGGAACCGCTGTCCATTATCTCTTTGATCCGCCGCCCCAGCGCCTCCATGTCCGTTCCTTCCGGACACGGGATCACATAGCTGACAGACGACAGCTCAGGAGCGTGGTCCATCTTCTTCACATCCGTAAACCTCATATGGATCGAATGAGCATTCAGGTCTTTGAGCAGCTTATCATCCGGTACATCATCTTTTATCCCCACATACGCCAGTTTAAGTCCTGTTGCCCAGTCATATCTCTCATGATACGGTTTGAATACGTGGACCCTGTTCCTTTCAAAGCGGATCCCGGCATGATCCAGAGTTCTTCTGAGTTCATCCCTCCAGTACAGGCGGGACACGACCCTGTGTCTATCATCTGTCGTAAACGACAATACAGCAAATCTGAGCTGACTGTCTTCTTCCTGTCCGGCAGGGATCTGCGGATCGATGCTTCCGAGAGATCTCTGCCGGTCCTGCTTCTTTTCCCTACGATACCCGGCCATCACTTCATGACGCTCTTTGCTGCATGCGCCGCATCCCTGGCAGCGGTCCAGACAGCGCGGGAAATCTTCCGGGTCACTGCCTGAAGCCGAGAGATACCGTTTCCACAGATGATCCCTGCTGACTCCATTATCTATGAAGTCCCACGGAAGAACTTCATCACGGTCTCTGGCAGCGAACCATTCATCATATCCCGGGACATCGTGTTCGCCTATCCATCTGTCCGCAAATTCCTGCGCCCTTCTGTCAAAGAAACCGTGT
The DNA here is from genome assembly GCA_017434585.1 of Mogibacterium sp. Taxonomy (GTDB): domain Bacteria; phylum Bacillota; class Clostridia; order Peptostreptococcales; family Anaerovoracaceae; genus Crickella. The sequence goes on from JAFRFA010000193.1 coordinate 15,112, forward strand.
CTGCGGATGCCCGCCTCCGCCATCCCGATCAGCATGTCCTGCAGCCTTCTGTCGCCGCGATTGATAAGCTGTGTCAGTGTCAGTTCATACAATTCTTTTGTCTCATCACTGTTTATTATCACTCCCATGTCCTGGAGCCTGGCTCGAGTGTCCTCAGGCAAAGTGCCGGTCTGCGGTCTGGCTTCAAACCACTGGAAAGGCGTGAACGGGAATATTTTCAGCGGCGTCCAGCTGTACAGGAAAACAGGCGGGTCGACACCCTCTTTTGCTTCCTCGCTTCTGATCTGCATGATCTTTTCGGTCAGCCTTACAAGCTCTTCTCTGTCCTCATCGGATTCTCCGGGCAGGCCAAAGATGAACATGAACTTGATCTTCTTGTATCCGTTGCGGCACAGCATGCGCACCGTCTCCAGTATCTGCTCCTCGCTGCAGTTCTTGGATGTCATCTGCCTGAGTCTCTGGGATATCCCTTCAACGCCGAAAACGATCCTCTCTTTTCCCTGCCTGTGAAGCAGGGAACAGTATTCCGGATCCTCATGCACGGAATCCATGCGAACGGACGTGGTGGCTGCATACCCGCCGATCTCATCATCAAGATGTACGGCAAGCTCATTCAGGTAAGGATATGACATCCCGCTGAAAGATCTCAGCACTGCAAATTTTGCTCCGCTGTTATACAGATACTCTTTGGCATTCCGTACGACACAGTCCACCGAGCGTGCTCTGAACGGCATGTATGTGAAGCCCGAAACGCAGAAGCCGCACTGCCCTTCGCAGCCCTTTGTGATCTCCACCCCACATGATGCACTGGATGGATAGCAGTAGTTGCCGACCGGCTTCGTTGTGGCAAAACAGTCGTCGAGATCCTCGACGTATCTGTATTTTATCTTTTCGGGTACATCCGGCCTGAGCGCTGCCATACCGAGCAGCTTCCCTGTCTCATCGAAGCGCTGCTCATAAAAGCGCGGCGCCCACAGGCAGTCCCATGTCTTTACAGCAGCGAGCAGTATCTCTTCACGGCTTAAGCCGTCTGCAAGTCCCTTCTGTATCATGCGGAGAAGTTCCGCCAGGGTTCCTTCGCCCTCTCCTATGAAAAAGAGATCGCAGACATCCATTATCACGGACGGATTAAAGGATGAAGCTCCTCCCCGTATTATGATCGGGTCTCTTTCTGTCCTGTCGCGGCTCATCACCGGTATGCCGGAGTCGAGGAGCATCCCTATAAGATTCACCTCGTCTCCTATCATCTGCTGGGAACAGCATATGACGTTGAAGGCTGAAGGAGGCATCCGTCCCTCGAGCGAAAGATATGAAAAACCTTTCTCCTTCAGTATCAAGTCATTATGTTCATCAGCAGGGCACAGCAAACGCTCCACGATCCAGGAATTATCGTACTCGTGAAGTTCCTGATAAAACAGCTTGACTGCAACAGAACAGCTCGCCTCCGCGCTTGCATTGACATCTGCTAGTGCGATGCGGAAACGGTCTTCAAGCGTTCCGTCCTCAAAGGCTTCCTCCCAGTCGAAACGGAAGCTGTTCATCTCATCGCCCAGCAGGGTCCCGGGCGCATTTAGCATATAGTCGTTCCCGCTGAACCACTTCTCAAAGTCATTTTTGGTCTGAAACCTTTTCAGCCATTTTTCATCTGAAGTTGTCTCTCGTCTCATTCTTTCATTTTAACTCTGTTTATCATTGTGCCGGTGCACCACCGGTCCCGGTATTGACATGAGCCTTGAACCAATAACATATCTAGCCGATATTATAAAGCGCAAATGCATTGGACATCTTTTAAGTTGCTCTCTCAAAATGGCGGTTCCAATCCTGCATTCATCAGAACTGTAGGTAGTAGACGGCTTCCCGTGAACAGCCAGCATTGCCCTGCAGCAAACCCTGACCAGATCGAGTTGACATGAATTTCGTTCCCTTGGATGATCCAGATAAAACGTTATCCAGTCTCTTGACAGCTCTGCGTATCTGACAGGCGGATTTGCTCCTTCCCATGGTGAATAATATGGAATCGTTGGCATTGCTAAACAATAGTCCGCCAAAGCTCTCATAGGATAAGACGCCCTGGTAAGATCATCGCAAAATGGTATCGTCAGCAATTCACTCCGGAGACCTTCCAGATAGTTTTCCGGCGCATTTTCCATCTTTACGTTGTTCTCGTAACGCTTATACTCTCTCAATGCATCCATGAATCTGCCACAGAAGTATGCTGTTGATCTTTTCTCCTGCGGTATTTCTTTGACAGCGTACTCTATTGTTTCCCTAATGTAGTCAAGATATCCGGTCAAATGATCAGCATCAATGGTATGCATTGCAGAACCAGTTCTTTCGCAAAAATAATAACGAGCGGCGTCAACAATCTCAAATGTGTTAACTTTTGAGCATGCCCTTAGCAGGAACGTAGTATCCTGAGCACGCAGCGAGTTGCCATATCTGATGTTATTGAGAATCAAAAATTCACTACGATAGATTGCCGAATGGTGCTCATAACTAAACAGCGTATATAGTTGTCTTCCTTCAGCCAGTCCCTTGCGGATACTATGGTTCAGGCTCCTTCCCGTAATTATCTCCTGTCCTTTTTCATTTATTTGCACTACACTGCCTTTCACGATATCGTATCTTTTGCTTTCAGCTTTTTTATAAAGCAATTCCAGAAAATCCGGTGCTATGTAGTCATCCGGATCAACAAAAGACAAATACTCGCCATGTGCTGCTTCAATGCCCATGTTTCGTGACTGGCCAGCTCCGATGTTTTCCTCATTTTCAATTATCCTGACTCGGGAATCTTCTTCTGATGCAGCGCGTACTTTTTCCATGGAATCGTCTGTACCGCAGTCATCCACAAAGATCATCTCTATTTCTTTTAATGTCTGGTTTCGCATAGATTCAATACAGCGCGAAATACCCGGGCCGGGGTTCCAGACCGGAATGATCACAGATATCAGAGGGTTATAATTCTCGGCCATTGGGTTGTCCTTTTGTGTAAAACCTGTATGATTGAGACTCAAAACGCCCCTTGTGCATTTTGTAGAGGGTGTTTTGCGCAACAGCTTTCAATACAGTCATTATCGTCTTTAATTCCATCGGCAACGCCTGCACTCTGAGTTTGACAGGAAGACGTTTGATCTGTCTATCCAACAGATCCTTTTCATCATAACAGCCTTCTTTGCAAAATGAGAAAAGCTCCCTTTTCATAGTAACGATCCTGGCACGAGCCAGTACATTCAACAAATCTTTTTTGCAGATATCTTTCTCTTTCGGGTTAGCTCTATAGTAATCCACCCACTGTTCAAGCAACTTGACATTTTTTTCAACTGAACAGGTGCTTTCCCAGTCCATATAATAAGGTGCGTAGGGGAGCAGGCAGCCATGCTTCAGTAAAGCATATATGGTAAATTTGTTTTCTGCCAGTTGTTCATAGTATGGCAAGCGTAACAATTCTGATCTGATGCCTTGCGCATATGAAGACAGCATCGCATCATTATCCGGTTTTTTTTCATATTTACCGGTTTCGTTGATATGAAACACAAACCGATTCTTCAAATATTCTTTCCCCCAGGTATTCCCGGGCAAATAATGTAATATGAAATCTATCTGTTCATGAATTGCTTTCAGCACAGCGTCCTGATGTGTCACTTCGACAGTGTGCATGGCAGAGTTCTGCCTTTCGCACAAGTAGTATCGGGCGGAGTCTGCTACTCCAAAAGAGCCTGCTACAAAACACGCTTTCAGCAGGAAGGTGGAGTCCTCCCCCCTTGCAGATGTCCCATATCTTACAAGATCTGACGCCATCAGTTCCTTTCGGTATATAGCAGACTGGTGTTCATTTGTAAAAGCGATGAAAAGAGGCGCCCCCTTAGAAATCATCTCCTGAATGAAATGATTGAGGTTTTCTGCTTTTTGAATGCAGGTGCCATCTTCCTTTTCTAAAACAACGGTTCCTTTTACGATGTCGGTCTTATTTCTGTATGCTTTGGTATATAGCAGCTCCAAAAAAAGCGGAGACACATAATCATCAGGGTCCACAAAGGAAAGATACTCTCCCCGGGCTGCCTCGATCCCTTTGTTTCTGGAAGGGCCTGCGCCGATGTTTTCTTCATTCACGATTATCCTGATACGAGTGTCTTCAGCTGCTGCAGCCCTCACTTTATCCATAGAATCATCTGTGCCGCAATCATCCACAAAGATCATCTCTATTTCATTTAGTGTCTGGTTTTGCAGAGACTCGATGCAACGCGAAATCCCCGGGCCGGGATTCCAGACCGGAACAATTACCGATACTAAGATTTTCGGGGTTTTTTCAATGGTCATCATACTCCTGATCATTAAGGTGATCTGTCGCATACACCTGATCACTGGCTGACAGCAAAACTACTGTATCTATTCTGATTATATCGCGCTCATAAGCACTTGCAGAGAGACCCGCATTTGATATTTACCATAAGAGTTTACATCAGAGCTGCCGCTTCGTTCAAGGTGATACTTAATGACCGGGAGCATCTTGCCAAAAGGCAGTCAGGATAATACAATCAGAGAAGCAGGTCTGATATGATCATGCAGGGTATTGGCTTTCGCATGTTCTGCTCGTTGTTCAGGGAGGATCAAACTGATGGACTGCCTTATAATCGGCGTTGCCGGCGGGACCGGCTCAGGCAAATCGACATTCACAAACCGTATAAAAGACGAATTCGGAGATAAGATATCTGTAATGTATTATGACAACTATTACAGATCACACGATGACATCCCTTTCGAAGAGCGTAAACTCATCAACTACGATCACCCGGATGCTTTCGAAACGGATCTGTTCATAAAGCATCTGAGGATGCTGAGAAACGGCGAGGCTGTCGACTGCCCGGTGTATGACTACACGGTGCATAACCGCAGCAAAGAAACGGTAAGGATAGAGCCGTCCCCGGTGATAATAGTCGAAGGGATCATGGTGCTTCAGAACGAAGACCTCAGGGATCTGCTCGACATAAAAATATATGTGGAGGCTGACGCCGATGAAAGGATACTGCGCCGCGTCATCCGTGACGTAAAGTACCGCGGAAGAGACGTGGAAGGTATAGCCATGCAGTACCTGACGACAGTAAAGCCGATGCACTACATCTATGTAGAGCCTACGAAGTATCTTGCAGATATAGTTCTCAACAGCGGCATGAATGATGTCGTGTTCGATGTGATCAAGGTGAAGATACTTTCGCATCTTGCAAAAGAACAACAATGATCAGAGTGGGATCCACTTTGATCATTGTTCTCTTTATTAGTCTTTCCGTGAACCCTTCCGCAAGGGTCACTCATATCTTAAGTTATAGTTCCTCTCCGCCGTCATAAGCCTTGTATTTATAACATGTCTCGTGGTCCACACTGAGGTGTCCGCCGTTTTCCTTTGCTTCAGCCTTGAGGCCCTCGATCACACAGTCGCGAACGATCTTGTCATTTGCCACCAGACTGTCTGTTTCGTTTAATCCGTACAGCGGATTTACGGCTCCCTGCTTTGTCTTTTCAGCGACGGCCGAGAACTCGATCACTGCAACTCTGACTTTTTTGTCCTTCCACCCTTCTTTCCATCGTCCGTCATGGTAGATCAGTTCGCCGTCCTTCACAAGCGCCGTAACGACAGTATCCTTGTATTGTTTGTTCGGATCTGTCGCCGGATCGTCCTCAAAATAGCAGTCGATGCCGGTCATGCATGTGAAAAGAGTAAATCCTCCTCCGTTCATTCCGAAATTCAGCACATCCAGCAGTTCTCCGTATGTGAGGTCATATTCATACAGTCTGTCATCGAAAGGCAGCATCGTGAACATGTCGCCCATGGTCACTGAGCGGCGGTCGCTTCCCGGATTAAGATACATATTACCGCGTGTACCGGATTTGTTTATAAATACCACCTCAGCGCCAGTAGATCGTCTCATTGCATTGAGCACAAAATTGTTCTCCGTTGATGATCTGTTGCCGCTGCCTTCTATAGTATCCTTGGTCACGTCCTCCGTGATGTATCCGATCTCTTCCTCAAGGTTCGGCCTGACCCTGTCGATATACTCATCCGTCAGCTCGATGGTCTCACGGTCAAGCTCCTCTGCGTTCTTCTTGTCATTGACAAGTTTGCTCTCATCCTCGGCAGTTTTGATGCACTGTGCTTTGTCATCGGCGCCTTCCTTTATGCGGAGGCCGCCTCTGCCGTCATTTTCAAATACCAGTTCATCGTAGACATATGTATAGGCGCTGCCTGAAGGACTAAGGTACCTCAGACCCCATCCAGTGGTATCACTAACACTTTTGTGTATGTGGCCTCCGAGAACGAGATCGACCGGAGTGCCCTCTCCGAGACCTTCCGCGGCCTTCTGTGCATTACCGTGAGACAGCAGTATGACCGCATCGCAGCCCTTTTCGCTCTTGAGCTCACGGGCCAGCCGGTTCGTCTCAGCATAATCTTCCGATATGCTGTAGCCGAGATCAGTAAATTTCTTTTCAGGATTCGAGAGGGAATAATCCTCGGCAAAACCCAGCACGCCGATCCTGGCTTTTTTCACTTTCCCGGCATCGTCTGCGGCTTCCTTATTGAGTATTACGTAGTCATCAGCGAATTCCACCTTCTTGCCGTCTTTGTACAGGTTCGAGCATATTACAGGGATGTTGTTCTTATGTTTTTCCCCGTCTATCTCGTAGTCGCGCATGGTCTGATCAGTATCGATCACCTTTTCTACGCCCCAGTCGAACTCGTGATTGCCGACTGCCACAGCATCGTAGTCCATCTCATCGAATACCGCCGACATCGCTTCGCCTTCAGTCAGAAGCGAAAGCGAGGAGCCCTGATATATATCACCGCCGTCCAGAAGGACAAGCCTGTCGGGATCC
>JAFRFA010000194.1:0-4060 GCA_017434585.1 Mogibacterium sp.
TAATAATAGGGCACAGTGACGAACCGGGAGTCGCAGCCTACATCACAGGCATCCTGTCTGATCACGATGTGAACATCGCGTTCATGAAGCTGTTCAGAAAGGAAAACGGCTCGGGATCCATCACTGTTATCGAATCTGATGAGTACATCCCGGATGAGGCTGTTGCCGATCTTAAGGTAAACACCAAAGTAAACAGCGTGGATGTCATAGAACTGTAGGAGGTCATGAGCTATGGCAGATTATGATTTCAGAAACGCAGCAGAAATGCTCTCCCTGTGCGATAAATACAGCATGAGTATTTCCGAGATCATGCTCCAGAGAGAGATGGAGCTGGGGAATGTTTCATGGCAGCTGGTCATGGAGACTGTCGACGAATGTCTCCGCGTGATGGATGGAGCGACCAAGCGCGCCGGCGAGGATCCGGTGCCTTCCATGGGCGGGCTGATCGGCGGAGAGGCGCGAAAGCTTCGCAGCCTGCCGGCCGACAAGTGCGTGCTGGGCAGGAGTCTTCACAAGGCAGTCATCTACGCTCTGGCAGTCGCTGAAACGAATGCGAGCATGGGCGTCATAGTAGCGGCCCCGACGGCGGGCGCGGCAGGGATACTGCCGGCCGCCCTTCTTGCTCTGTTCGATGATAAGGACATCAGCATGGACGCCCTCAGGATGGCGCTCATAAACGCATCGGCTATAGGCTACATCATCACCAGAAACGGATCGGTATCCGGAGCTGAAGCCGGTTGCCAGGCCGAGGTCGGCTCCGCGTCGGCGATGGCGGCCTCCGCTGTGACGGAGCTGCTCGGCGGGACGCCCGAGCAATGCTGCCATGCAGCATCCATCGCCCTTTCGAACCTTCTGGGCCTCGTATGCGACCCTGTGCGCGGTCTCGTCGAGGTGCCGTGCCAGACCAGAAACACCGCAGGAGTCGCGTGCGCATACACGGCGGCAGAGATCGCTCTTGCGGACATCCCTTTCGCCGTACCTCTCGACGAGATGATAGCCATAGTATATGACGTCGGGCGCAAAATGCCTGAATCTCTCAGAGAGACCGGTCTCGGAGGCTGCGCCGCCGCTCCTTCGGTCTGTGCAAACTGCGGGAAATAATAAACTGCAGTATACCAAAACGGATGGCCTGATCACTTGATTGATCAGAGTCATCCGTTTTTATATTACAGCCAGTATTACGCTAAGAGTCTACTTCGGAGTGTATTCAGCCGGCACTTCTATCACCATGTCAGAGGTCGGGAATGTGCAGCACGGATGGATGTAATCCCATTTGACATCCGCCCACCTTCTGTTCTCGTTCTCTTCAGGCGCGAAGTATGTGCCTGACAGCACCTTCGACCGGCACCATCCGCACTCGCCGCTGCGGCAGCGCGAAGGCGCAGTTATGCCCGCTCTTTCTACAGCAACGAGCACAGGCTCTTCGGCCTTCGCCCTGATCTTATGCTCCTGAGCCCCCTGCTTCACGGTGATGCTGAAGGTCTTGCCCTTGGCTTTCTGCGGGAAGCCCTTGTGATCCGTGATATTCTTCGTCACTCCCAGCATCTCGCATCTGATGTTCTTTTTCGGAAGTCCCAGCTTGCCGAGTTCGCCTTCAAGGAACTTATACATCGCCTCAGGTCCGCATACGAACACGCTGTACGGCTCTCTGGCGTATTTCTTTATCAGGTCGGCCGTGATGAAGCCGTGTTCGAAGCCCTTCGCCTTCTCGTCCGAAAGCACGTGCACGACATGTATTTTGCCGCATTTCTCAGCAAGGACTTCCAGTTCTTCCCTGAAGAGTATCTGGTCCTTGGTCCTGCTGCCGAAGATTATCGTCAGGTCGAAGTCCTCTGTACCGTCGGCTATGGCCTGGGCCATCGAGAGGAAAGGCGTTATGCCCGAGCCTCCCGCAAGAGCCACTATGTTCTTCGGATCTCTGAGCTCTTCGTAGTAGAAGTTTCCCTGAGGACCGGATGAGAGCACCTCGTCGCCCTCTTTGAGCTCTTGCAGCATCCATCCCGCCGCAAAGCCGTCCGGATTGCTTCTCACAGTCACAGACACAACTCCCTCGAGCGCATCCTTAGGGCAGGAGCTGATCGAGTAAGGTCTTGTCAGAGAGCTGCCGTCTATCCCGAGCTTGAGAGACAGGTACTGGCCTGCGCGGAAATACGCGAGTGGTCCGCCGTCCTTAGAGCGCATCAGATATGTCTTAGCACCGGCCCCCTCGTGGTCGATCACCTTGTCTATCACGAGTTCCTGATAATCAGGGTGCAGAGCCTTTGCCTTTTTGTTGATCTCATAATCGGCCGTGATCTCGTTGGCAGGCGCCGCCTGTATCGCCGATTCGCGGACCTTGGCCATGTTCTTGAACTTGAGCATGTCGAGAGCGCCTATGAGTCCTATCTTTACATTCACTGCCATGGCTCTACCTCCTTTCTTCCTTCAGATCCTTTATCGCAAGACGCGCCATAAGCCGGCCGCATACGTAAGCCGAGCTGTAGCCGTCGCCCCGCGGTCCCGCCGCTCCGATCGGCCTCAGGCCCTTGATCGGATAGTCGGAACTGAGCATCATCATCCTCGCCATCATAGCATCCCATCCGGCGGTCTCATATCCGTAGACAGAGCCTTCCGGAGTACCGAGATAACGCGCGAATGTCCAAGGCGTAGCGACACATATCTCTTCGATGTACGGCTCAATGTCTATGCCCGCACGGTCCTTCAGCGTCTTTATGAACTTCTTCGCATATCTGTTCTTGTACTCGACGTAGTCCTCAGGGCCGAGATCGCTCCACTCCTCGCGGTTGCCCATCGAGGTGAAGAATCCGACCGATGTGCCTTCAGGCGATGCGTCCGGATTTACGATGTTCTGGCACAGGAAGATCGTGAAGTTGTTGCTGTCGTACCCGCCGAGGATGTTTTTGTATTCCTTCACGGAATCGGCCGTGTCGGCGAAGAATATGCAGTAGTCCTTGATGCCGAGCTCTTCGGCCGTCTTGCTGAGTCCCACGTACACGGTGAACATCCTCGCGCTGTAGTTGTGGTCCCTCGCCGCCGAGAGCTTCTTCTCGCGCTCAGGTATCAGCTCTTTAGGCATCATCTTCGCGTAGATGATGTCAGGATTGATGTTCGCAAGCACGTAGTCGCAGCTGACCTCGCCGCAGCTCGTCCTTACCCCGCAGAGGCGGTCGCCTTCGAAGAGGAACTCCTCCGCCCTGCAGTTGAACCAGATGTCGGCCCCGAGCTCGCGAAGGCGCTCGACCATCGCAGTGCTTATCTCGTGCGAAGTGTGGGCAGGGATGTATGCAGCATGGGCAATGTACTTCATCGACATGTTGCAGTAGTGGATAAAAGCCATGCGGTCCATGTCCACGCCTAGGTAGCCCCAGTATGTCGACATGATGTCGCGGCATTTCTGCGGCAGACCTATCGCCTTCCAGACCTTGCTGACAGGATAGGCTCCCGTCCTCAAAAGATTAGGATACTTCTCCTTCAGCACGTTCGAATCTGCCTTTCCGTTCGAGTTGCTGATGTACGCCGTGCCCTCCATGATCTCATCGAGAAGTTCGAAATACTCTTCCATCTTCGGACGGCTGCCCGGCACGTAATGCTCCATCTTATCGATGAAGGCCTTTATGCCGAACGGCATGCTGACGTCCATCGGCGTCCCGTCCGAATACTTGCTTATGATGCGGAAGCAGTCAGGCACTTCGTGCCATTCGACGTCCACCCCGTAATCCATCATCATCTGACGGATCTCTGCAGGATCGTCTTCGCTTCCGATGTCGCAGAGCTCGTGCAGCGAAGGTTCGAATTCGAATCTTCCTCTTCTGAAGCTCGTTGCACAGCCGCCCGGCAGATTGTGCTGCTCGATCAGCAGCACCTTCTTTCCCTCGCACGCGCAGTGCAGCGCTGCCGAAAGGCCCGCGTTGCCGGCGCCGACTACTACGATGTCATAATGTCTGTCCAATCAACACACCTCCTTTTCTGAATATGTAACAGTATCGGCTGTCATTTTCTGTTCGGCATCTCTATAACGGCATCTGACAGCGCGAACGTGGCACACGGATGGATGTATCCA
>JAFRFA010000195.1:0-2279 GCA_017434585.1 Mogibacterium sp.
ACGAAGGACTTCCCGCTTTTCAGAAGACGTTCGCACTTCACGGACGACAGCGTCATGACCATAGCGGTCGCAGAAGCCCTCGCAAAAGCGTGCGGGTCAGGCGCCATAGAAGATGAGAAGAAGACCAAAGACCTTCTGATAGACAGCATGCATAAATGGGGTCACAGATATCCGAACGCCGGTTACGGCGGCAGGTTCTACAGCTGGCTTGCAGACAGCGAGAGGGAGCCGTACAACAGCTGGGGCAACGGATCGGCGATGAGAGTAGCCGCAGCCGGCTGGATGTTCGATGACCTTGAGACCACAAGACGCGTCGCCCGCTGGACCGCAGAAGTGACGCACAACCATCCGGAAGGAGTCAAAGGCGCGGAAGCGACGGCGGCAGCTATATTCATGGCAAGAAACGGTAGCAGCAAAGAAGAGATCAGGGTCTTCATCACAGCGGATATCGGTTATGACCTCAGTAGGACCTGCGACGAGATAAGGCCGGGCTACCGCCACGTCGAGTCGTGTCAGGAGACAGTGCCCGAAGCCATAACGGCGTTCCTCGAAGGCAAAGACTTCGAAGATGTTATAAGGACGGCAGTGTCCCTCGGCGGGGACTGCGACACGCTTACATGCATAGCCGGCTCGATAGCAGAGGCCTTCTACGGAGTGCCGCAGCATCTGAAATCTGAGTGCGTAAAAAGACTGCCTGAAGACATGAGAGAAATACTGCTGAAATTGTAGTATCATTAGAACAGCAGATATAAAGGGACAGAGAGGAGCGCATAAGATGTCGAAAGGAAAGAAGATATCCGCGGTCGTGTTCTCGGTGATCGGACTTGCCGGTATCGCGTTCGGCGCATGGTGGCATCACAACCTGCACTGGTATGACGAATACGAGAAATGCCTGAAGGAGGCCGGCGCTGTCGAAAAGCAGTTCAGGATCCCGGGCGGGAGAGTCATAAACTACGGCGAGGTCGAAAACGACAAACCGCCGCTCCTTCTGATCCACGGCCAGATGAGCATATGGCAGGACTACGCCCTCGTGATGCCGGAGCTCAGCAAGAGCTGGCACATCTATTCGATAGATGTCTACGGGCACGGCGAATCTTCACACGATGAAAGCCTCTACTATATCGACACGAACGGAGACGACATCATCCGCTTCATCGATGAGGTCATCGGCAAGCCGACGGTCGTCGCGGGCCACTCCAACGGAGCCATAACAGCGGCCTATGTGGCTGCTTACGGCGGCAAAAACATAGCCGGCGCAGTCCTCGAGGACCCTCCGATCTTCTCTACGGAAGGCGAGGGCTGGGAAGAGAGCTTTGCCTACCTCGATACGTACAAGCCGCTGCACGACTACGATCAGTCGGACAAGTCGCAGTGCTGGGAATCCTATTACCTGGAGCACTGCCTCTGGGGGCAGCTCTTCATGAAGAACGCCATGCCGGGGCTCGCGAACTACGCGCAGAAGTATCACGAGAGTCATCCGGGCGAGGCCGTGAAGATCGGATTCCTCCCGCACTCCATATGGTATGTGTTCGAATACGCTCAGAAATACGATTTCGCCTACGGCGAGCACTTCTATGATCTGAGCTGGAACCACGGCCATACCCACGAGAAGATCCTGAGCGACATCAAGGTCCCGTGCCTGTATATCCACGCAAAAGAGAACAGGGCGGATGACGGGACTCTGCTGTGTGCGGCATCGCGTGAGCAGGCGGAGCGCGCAGTTTCGTACATTGGCGACAACTACCGCCTGATCGAGTCGGATACGAGCGACCATGTGATCCACACGGTCCATAAGGATTTCTACATCGATGCGGTCAACTCGATGAACTCGATGAATGTCTCTGGCTCCACTAAATAGTTGTATATAAGCAGGAAGGGCCGGTGAAGCATCCGGCACGGATCGAAATACAGAAAGGATGGTCATGATCATGGCAGAAGACAAAAAGTTTCTCGCTGAAGAAGAGCTTGACAGCGTTTCCGGCGGCACTGCAGCCGAGTGGGCTGAGATCAGGGACATAATAATGCACAATCCAACGCTGAAGGCGCAGTATGATGAATACAAAAGCCATATATCTGATGAAAAAATGGCGATATCCGGCGTTGTCGGGTATTACACCGGCGTCGGCATGGGCTGGCACGGAGATGTCAATGCGCCTAACACATACGACCGGGGCATAAAGTCTCATGAGGAGGTATGTGCACTTCTCAGGAAGGTAAAGTGAAAACACGACTACTTCAACAAAGCTTGGTACGGAAATAGAAAATAAAAAAGCCGCCAG
>JAFRFA010000196.1:0-5206 GCA_017434585.1 Mogibacterium sp.
ATGATCAAGGTCCCTGGAGACACGATGACATTCTCTGAAAAGGTCGACCTCTTCTGCAGAGGCGGCGGAGACCAGACACTGATCCTGATGATCATCATCTACATGCTCGCAGGTGCGTTCTACGGAGTAGCAGGCGCTATGGGCGCTACAACAAGTGCTACGAACCTCATGCTCTCGGTAACTCCTGCAAGAATGGTGCTTCCTGGACTCTTCCTCATCGCATGCGTCATCTCGTTCTCGATGGGTACATCCATGGGTACTGTTACAGCTGTAGCTCCTATCGCTATCGAGCTCGCAGGCAAGATCGACGTTTCGCTCCCTCTGATCTGCGGAGTAGTCGTAGGCGGAGCTATGTTCGGAGACAACCTTTCGTTCATTTCCGACACAACGATCGCTGCCACAACGACACAGGGCTGCGCAATGAGAGATAAGTTCAAAGGCAACTTCCTCATGGTACTCCCTGCAGTTATCGTAAACGTTATCATTCTCGCGTTCATCCCTGTAAACGCTACAGCGGTCAATGCAGGCGGAGAGTGGAGCTTCATCAGCCTTCTCCCATACATCTGCATCATCGCTCTCTCGCTCGCAGGTCTGCACGTCATCCCTGCCATGGGCATCTCCGTTATCCTCGGAATGGTCATCGGAATCGTAAGAGGAGATTTCAAGTTCGTAGAGAGCTTCGGGATCGTCCACGAGGGTATGACATGGATGGAAGACATGGCCGTTATCGCTATCTTCGTCGGCGGAATCATCGCTCTGATGAAATACCACGGCGGTATCGACTGGCTCATCGAGAAGATCGGAAGCAAGGCAAAGACAAGAAAGGGCGGCGAGTTCTCTATCGCTATCCTCAGCACACTCGTAGACCTTGCTACAACTAACAACACGATGTCCATCATCGCTGTGGGACCTCTTGCAAAAGAGATCTCCGAGAAGTATGACATCCCTGCTGCAAGAACAGCTTCGATCCTCGACCTGTTCACATCTGCACCTCAGGGTATCACACCTTATGCAGGACAGCTTCTGGCCATCGGCGGACTCGCAAGCATTTCACCTGTATCTGTTGTGCCGTTCGTATTCTATTCATGGCTGATGTTCATCTTCGGATTCCTCTTCATCGCGATCGGATTCCCGAAGAGCATCGCTGATCCTAACTACAAGAAGGCTGAGAAGAAGGACAAGGCTGCGTAAGCCGTCCGTATGATCAGGCCTGAAAAGATCTACACAAATCAGACGTCTTTATTCTCCGGCAGCCGCAGAGGCTGCCGGGGGTGGGCGTCTTAAGTGCTATATATGAGCGGGCGCGGCCTGCAGAAGGAGAGAAAAAATGATCAAGCTTTACGGAATCAAGAGCTGCCCGGAATGCTCCGGACTTTACGAACAGGTAAAGAATGACAACAGATTCGAGATAATCGATGTTTCGCAGCACATACTGCTCCTCAAGGAGTTCCTGAGCCTCAGGGACAACAGAGAGGAATTCGCTGAAGCAAGAGCCAACGGCTATGCCGGACTCCCTGTATTCGTCCGCGAGGATGACAGCATCACGTTCGTGCCTGAAGAGGTCGGACTGAAGTCCTGCCCGCTGAATGATGAAATAATCGAGAAGCTCCATAAAGAAGCTGAGGAGCTCAGAGGCAAATTCTGATCGAAAGATATTGAACTGACTGCTTAAGAGAAAGGAATAATGCCATGTTGATGGAAAAGGAAAGAAATCTCATAGTTGAGTACGGCAAAAAGCTGATCACCGAAAACCTGACCGACGGAACAGGCGGCAATATCAGTCTTTACGATCCGGAAAAGGGACTCATGGCTATCAGCCCGTCCGGGATCGACTATTTCAAGACAAACCCGGAAGACGTAGTAATAATGAATCTTGACGGAGAGATCGTCGACGGTGACAGGAAGCCTTCGAGCGAGAAGGACCTTCACATCGAGATGTATAAGATCAAGCCTGAGATCACCTCCGTTGTACATACACACTCCATGTTCTGCACGGTAATGGCCTGCCTCCAGGAGCCGATCCACTCGGTGCACTATGTGCTGGCTGACGCCGGAACGAACGAAGTACCTTGCACTCCTTATGTCACATACGGCACGAAGGACCTCGCGATGCTCGCGGCCGATACTATAGGCGATGGAAAGGCCTGCCTCCTTGGCAACCACGGCATGCTTGCAGTCGGCAAGGACGTTGCCGAGGCATTCATGATCGCAAGAGAGTGCGAGTGGATCTCACAGATCCAGTGGAGATGCATGGCTGTAGGCAAGGCCAACATCCTCACAAAGGAAGAGATGGACGTCGTAATGGAGAAATTCAAGACGCACGGCCAGCCGAAAAAAGAAAAGAAATAAGCGGCAGAGAAAAAACGGAGTGTTAAGATGAGAGATTTTGAATTTATGAATCCTGCAAGGATAATCTTCGGCAGGGATCCGTATCCGAGAGTCGAAGAGCTCCTTAAAGAGATGAAGGTCACCTCTCTGATGATGGTGCACACGAAGTCTGCCGTGAGACTGGGCATCTACGATGAGATCGAAGCGATGTGCAAAAGACTGGGCATCAGATTCACCGCCAACGGCGGAGTCGAGCCTAACCCGCGCGTCGAGCTCATCAGAGAGCTCATAGAAGAAGGCAGAAAAGCAAAAGTGGACTTCCTGCTTGCGGTAGGAGGCGGCAGCTCGATGGATACCGCAAAGGCCATCGCCATGGGCATCCCTTATGACGGAGATGTCTGGGACTTCTACGACGGCAAGGCTGTACCTGCAGAGGCCCTGCCTATCGGCGCTATATCCACGATCCCTTCCTCGGGTTCAGAGACCTCTACGGCGACTATCATAAGCAACGGAGTCGTCAAGGCCGGCTACGAGGATGAGAAGGTCATACCTAAGTTCGCGGTTCTCGATCCTGAGTATACGCTCGGACTTCCGCCGTATCTGACAGCGTGCGGACTTTCCGACATACTCAGCCACATGATAGAGCGTTATTTCACAAATACAAAGCATGTCGATACGACGGACTACATGATAACAGGCGCCGCGAAGGCGCTGCTGATCAATGCTGAGCGCGTCATGAAGGATCCGTCTGACTACGAAGCCAGAGCAGAGGTGCAGTGGCTTGCCACTGTCGCCCATAACAACAGTCTCGAGACCGGCCGCGAGCCTGACTGGGCATCACACAGGATAGAGCACGAGCTCTCCGGGCAGTACAACATAAACCACGGAGAGGGCATGGCCGTCGTCCTGCTGGCATATGTGAAATATATCGCGGAGCATCATCCTGAGAAGTCCGCTCAGCTCGCGGAGCAGCTCTTTGACATAGAGCGCGCCGGAAAGAGCGATAAAGAGATGACTCTTCTGCTTGCGGACGAGCTTTATAAATACTATAAGATGCTCGGCCTCAGGACCACGCTCACTGAGATGGAGATCGATGACAGCCACTTCGAAGAGATGGCGGACAGAGCCACTTCGAACGGCACATCGACAGTAGGACACTATTATCCTCTCGATAAGGAAAAGTTTATCGAAGTACTTAAGCTGGCGCTGTAAAACGCCGGCTTTTATTGCGTCAAAACGACAGAAGGGAGATCACGTAAAATGAAAGCTTATGTAAGAGCTCCATACAACGAAGCTTGCCTCGAAGAACTGAAGACAATGTTCAGCGAGGTCGTATACGAGCCATGGACCGTAACAGGCGAAAGATATTACGAGGACGAGATGCTCGAGCATCTTCGGAAGGAAAAGCCGGACGTTCTGATCACAGAACTCGACAGAGTCACGGAAAAGGTCCTGAACGGATATGACGGACTCAAGGCGATCGGCGACTGCAGAGGAACTCCTGCAAACATCGACGTCGAAGCCTGCACGAAGCACGGCATCCCTATCCTCTGCACACCGGGCCGCAACAACCAGGCTGTAGCCGAGATGGTGGTCGCCGGCATGCTCGCGTTCGAGAGAAAACTCATCCCTGCCGTAGAGTGGGCAAAGGACGGCAAGTGGGTCGCCGGAACGACTCCGTACTTCCTCTGGATGGGCCACGAGCTCATGGGCAAGAAGGTCGGCATCATCGGATACGGAAGGATCGGCCGCATCGTCGCAAGGATACTCGCTGCATTCGACTGCGAGGTATCGTTCTACGATCCGTTCGTTGAAGGAGACCAGGACGGATTCCGCAACATCTCCATGGAGGAGCTGTTCAGGGAGAGCGACATAATCACGATCCACGTCCCGGTACTCGACTCGACGAAGGGCATAGTAACAAGAGAGCTGCTGAACTCCATGAAGCCGACTGCGCTCTTCGTGAACGCCGCGAGATCTGTAATGGTCGACTGCGACGCTCTCTACGATGTCCTGAAAGAGAAGAAGATCGCCGGAGCGGTCATAGACGTGCTCGACAACGAGCCGCCTGAGACAGAGAAGGATACACGCTTCCTTGAGCTCGACAACGTCCTCCTGATGCCGCATATCTGCGGAGCATCGTTCGAGGTCACGGACCACCAGTCGAGGATACTCAACGAAGGTCTCAAAGCATGGGTCGATGGCGGGGATTACAGCCGTGTTTTATTCAACAAGGAGCTTAGCAAATAATGAAGTATTATCTGATGTTTGACCTGGGTACAGGCAACAGCCGCGTGAGCCTCGTGGACTCAAACGGCGAGATTCTGGGACTGAAGAGCTTTGACAACAAGTATTACAGGGACGACCGCTACGAGGACGCGCAGTACATCGTGCCGCAGGAATGGGAAGACAAACTCATATCCGCCTGCACCGAGCTCTGCGCGGAGCATCCCGACATCAGGGTGGATGCGATCTCGTCTGCGGCAGCCCGCCAGACGTTCATGCTGATCGACAAGGCCGGAAAGGTCTTCCTCGGTCTGCCTAACATCGACAACAGGGGCAAGGAGTATGTGGGCGCTGTCAGCAACAAGGAGACCATCTATAAGATGTCCGGAAAGTGGGTCACGGAGGACTTCGGAGCAGGCAAGCTGCTCGGACTCAAGATGAAGGACTTCGAGCAGTACTCAAGGATCAGCAAGATCACGAGCCTCAGCGAGTGGATCGGATACATACTGACAGGCGAAGCCTGCATGGAGTATTCCCAGGCGTCCGAGACACAGCTCTACGACCTCCAGAAGAGGAAATGGTCGACACGGATATGCGACTGGTACGGGATAGACATAGATATCCTTCCTGAACTCGTAGAGAGCGGGTCCAG
>JAFRFA010000197.1:0-11559 GCA_017434585.1 Mogibacterium sp.
CGGATCCTGAGCCGGAACCTGAACCAGAGCCGGAACCGGAACCGGAACCAGAACCGGAACCAGAACCGGAACCGGAACCGCAGCCGGTACTCATCACTGCAGAGAATGTGACGATCGTTTCTATTGACAACGATAAGAAAACCTGCACTATCAAGCTCGCAAACGATGAGACGGCAGAGTTCAAGATGGACAGCGATACATCCCTGGCAGCCGGATACATCCCGCAGGCGGGAGATGTGGTAAATATCTCCTACAGCAAGGATGACATGCTGCTCAAGGATATAGACCTCAAAGACAGGCCGGCACCGGCGGATTCCGGCGGCGGAGACGCGCAGTAAAAAGCAATGGGTATCATACTTGCTTCCGCATCGCCGCGGAGACTCGAGATACTGAATAAACACGGGATAGAGCCACTCGTCATGCCCTCGCGGGCTGACGAGTCTCTTCCTTTAGGCATCGGTATGCGCGAGGCCGTGGAGATGCTTGCCCGGCGCAAGGCCGAGGCCTGCTATGAGGACGTCAGAGGCGATAAGAGCCTTGAGGACTCTCTTATAATCGCTGCGGATACCATAGTCTGGAAGGACGGGATAATGGGCAAGCCTGAATCCGAAGCGGATGCTTTTCGAATGCTGGATTCCATAAGGGGCACTTCGCACTATGTCGTGACCGGAGTCTGTCTGATGGACGCCGGCACCGGAGAAGCGAGGGTGCTGAGCGATGTGACAGAGGTGTTCTGCAAGGACTACTCCGACGAGGATATCTACGGATACCTGTCCATGGAGGAGCCGTATGATAAGGCCGGCTCGTATGCGATACAGGGTTATTTTGGGAGATACATCGATCACATAGAAGGGGACTACGAAAATGTGGTCGGACTTCCGTTTTACCGCATCGAACCATTCATCGATAAGAGCATTCGATAGAATGCTAAAAAAAACGTTGACAGGCAATGCCCGCGTCTGTATAATATGCAAGGTCAAAGCAGAAGTTATCCGCTTCTCGCCTTGCAGACTAGCGTTGGCAGGGCCTCATAAGAAAGATATTCTTATTCGCGGATGCTTGTGCGTCCGCGATTTTTTATGAAAGGGTTTTCTCAGACGAAAGGGAGGGCAGAACCATTAGCGCCAGAGATAACAGAAGAGAACAGACCCAGATCAATGAGTACATCAGGGCGAATGAAGTCCGCCTCATTGACGAAGAGGGTCAGATGCGCGGTATTTTCAGCATAGACGAAGCACTTTCCATGGCAGAGGCAGCTGACCTCGACCTGGTGAATATTTCGCCTAATGCCGATCCGCCGGTCTGCAAGATACTCGATTACGGCAAGTACCGTTACGAGCAGCAGAAGAAAGAAAAGAATGCAAAGAAGAACCAGCATGTAACGGAGATCAAGGAGATCCGTCTGAGCGCGTCCATCGAAGACCATGACATAACAGTCAAGGCCAAGGCAGCGAGCAAGTTCCTGCAGGACGGCGACAAGGTCAAGGTGTCCCTGAGGTTCCGCGGCAGAGAGCGTGACTACACGCAGCTTGGTTTCGACGCAATGAAGAAGTTCGCAGACATGGTTTCCGAGTTCGGAGTGATCGAAAAGGAACCTAAGATGGAGGGACGCAGAATGAACATGTTCCTCGCACCTAAAAAGGACAAAAAATAGACTTACATACAGGAGGATGATTCAAGATGGCTAAGAACAAAATGAAGTCACACAGAGGCGCAATGAAGCGTCTGCACGTTACAGGCTCCGGAAAGGTCAAGAGAAACAAGGCATACAAGAGCCACATTCTTACAAAGAAGACCGCTAAGAGAAAGAGAGGCCTCAGAAAGGCTACTACTCTTACAAGTGCAGATCTGAAGCGTATGCTGAGATCGATGGGCAAGTAATCGGGAGGTGTAACAAATGGCAAGAGTTAAGAAGGGCGTAAACGCTCACAAGAGACATAAGAAGGTACTGAAGCAGGCCAAGGGATTCTACGGCAGAAGAAAGAACACTTTCAGAGCCGCCAACCCGGCAGTCATGAGAAGCCTGAGATCCGCATACATCGGACGCAAGAACAAGAAGAGAGAGTACAGAAGACTCTGGATCGCCAGGATCAACGCGGCGACAAGAGCAAACGGACTTTCCTACAGCAAGTTCATGAACGGTCTGAAGAAAGCCGGAATCGAGATCAACCGCAAGATGCTCTCGGAGATGGCTATCTATGACGCTGCAGGTTTCGCAGAACTCTGCGAGACTGCAAAGAAGAACATATAATGGAATACTTCGCGAGTCATATAGGGATAATTTTCCTGGCTGCGTGCTTCGTGGCAGTCTGCGCCGTGGGATGGTGGCTGCTCACCGAGAGGAACGCCGTTCTCAAAAGGCAGAGGGCGGAAGCAAGAAGGAAAGCAGCCGCCGGATCTTCCGGTACCAGGGATAATGAATAACACAATGAAAAACTCCGGCCGGGTCGCCGGAGCTTTTCATTTGCGAAAATATCTAACTAAGAAAGAACAATCAAAAGAAAAAGGTAAACTGTCGAATATCTTTTTCGACACCATCATGTTATCACCTGATTGTGTAGGAATTATTGTGCGCGTGTGAAGAAACTATCACAAAAGGGGAACTGGTCAGCATAGGCGGCACATCGAAAGAAAAGATGCACGAATATGCTATACTATTTAGAAAAAGGTGATGACATTTTGATCAGATACATTACAATAGCCGGAAAATGAAACAGGAAAAGATGGAAAAAACAAAGATGAGAAAACGCATACGCGGCATCTGCATGCTGGCTGTCTGTCTTTCTTTGCTGCTCACAGGGTGTAGCGGAAGCAATGAAAACAGCAACAGCAGCGTCACAGCTGACATGCAGAATTATAAGGACCTTAACAGGCCCGGGATCAGGGTCGGTGCGCTGAACGGAGGCATCGGTCCCGAACTGGTCGAAAAAGAGCTGCCGGAGGCAGAACTCCTGACGTACAACAATTACGTAGACATGCTCATGGCGATCGACTCGGGCAAGACCGACGCTATCGTAGAGGACGGCTGTACTCTCATATACCATAACATGCAGATGGACGACAGATACCGCAAGCTTGACGGTTATCTAAAGGAGTTTTCGTACGGATATGCCTTCGCAAAGACCGATGAAGGGCGAGCGCTTGCTGTACAGATGAGCGAGTTCATAAGGAAGTGCAAAGAGGACGGGACCCTCGACGAGATATACACGAACTGGCTGACAAAGGAAGGCGAAGCAAAGATGAAGGTCGACTATGAATCGCTGCCGGCGGCCAACGGAGTGATACGCATGGCCACAACGTCCACTTCGCCTCCTTTCACATATGTAGAAGATAACAGGACCATAGGATATGATATCGATGTCGTATCGCGATTCTGCGAGGAATACGGATACGGCCTGGAGATATCCTCGATGGCTTTCGACGGGCTGATCCCGGCGGTAAGCTCGGGCAAATGCGATCTGGGAGGAGCTGCGATCGTCATAACGGACGAGCGAAAAGAGAGCGTTGAGTTCTCGGACGGATACTTTGACAGCGGTCAGGCGGCGGCAGTCCTGGCCGGCCAGTCCGGGAGCACGGGCGGATTCTTCGGGAGGATGAAGGCAAGCTTTGTAAAGACCTTCATACGCGAAGGCCGTTACAAACTTTTCATAAACGGCGTGCTTACGACACTGCTCATCACACTGCTGTCGGTGGTGTTCGGTACGGCACTCGGCTTTGCAGCATACATGTGCTGCCGCGGAGGAAACCGCGCGGCAAATGCGGTCACGAAGATCTGCACGGGACTCATACAGGGTCTGCCGGTCGTGGTCATACTTATGATACTCTACTATATTGTTTTCGCGACTGCTCCCGTCACGGGCACCTTCGTGTCGGTCATTGCGTTTACCATGACATTCGCATCAGCGGTCTATTCGATGGTCAGGACAGGCGTAAGCGCGATAGACAAAGGACAGACCGAGGCGGCATACGCTCTCGGAGTGAGCAGGAACAAGGCGTTCTTCAGGATCGTTCTTCCGCAGGCGATGCCGTATATCCTGCCTCAGTTCAAGGGCGAACTGGTATCGCTGATAAAAGCGACCGCCATAGTCGGCTATATCGCGGTAGAGGATCTTACAAGGACGGGCGATATAATCAGAAGCCGCACATATGAGGCGTTCTTCCCGCTCATCGCTGTGGCCGTCCTGTACTTCCTGATGGCAAGGATACTCATATTTGCGGCCGGCAGGATAGAGACGAAGACAGACCCGAAACGCAGAAAGAAAGAAGATATCCTGAAGGGGGTGAAAGAACATGCTTGAACTGATCCACCTCAGAAAAGAATTTGAAACGGTAACTCCGCTGAATGATGTGAATGCGGTCATAAACAGGGGAGATGTGATCTCCGTGATCGGGCCGTCCGGCACCGGCAAGTCGACGCTGCTCAGGTGCATGAACCTCATAGACCCTCCGACCGGCGGCAGTATCATATTCGAAGGCGAGGATATAACGGCGCCCGGATATGACGCTTCGATGGCGCGCCGCAGGATCGGCATGGTATTCCAGTCGTTCAACCTGTTCGGACACCTGACTGTGGTCGAAAACATAATGTTCTCTCCTGTGGAGACCCTCGGAATGGGCAAACAGGAAGCATATGACAACGCGATAAGGCTTCTAAAGCAGGTAGGTCTTGCGGACAGAGCGCTCAGCTATCCGGATGAGCTCTCCGGCGGTCAGAAGCAGCGCGTCGCCATCGCGCGGGCCCTTGCCATGGATCCGGAAGTGATACTGTTCGACGAACCGACGAGCGCTCTCGATCCTTCACTTGTAGGAGAGGTCGAGGCTGTTATAAGGGATCTGGCGCACAGCGGCAAGACGATGCTGATCGTGACACACGACATGAGATTCTCGCGCTCGATCTGCAACAGGGTGTTTTTCATGGACGAAGGCGTTATCTACGACGACGATGTGCCGGAGGTCATATTCGACGATCCTCAGAAGGAAAAGACCCGCCGCTTCATACATCAGCTGAAGGTGCTCGAGTTCATGATCGAGAGCGATACCTTCGACTTTCTCGGCGACGGAGCCGAGATCGACCGCTACTGCCGCAAGAACCAGCTCTCGCCAAGGCACGCGAACCGTATACGCAGTGCGGTGGAGGAACTCGTAAAGCAGATACTTCTGCCGAAACTGGCTGAGCCGAAGGTAAATGTGCTTGTCGAATACAGCGAGAAACACGACAGGACCAGGATAACGGTCAAATACAACGGCCCTGCGTTCGATCCTAACGACACTGAGAATGATATCGCTCTTGCGATGCTCAGAAACGCAGCCGGAAATGCGGCGCACTACAGTATAAACGAGGATGATTTTACAAACCTCGTGATCATGGAACTCGCTCCGTACTGACAGCTGCAAGGTTAACGTTCGTTTATCTTAGGGGGTGTTTGCTTCACAAGACACTATATCTTGTGATAACATCTTTCTGTGCTCATCTGCACAAGTATTTCCCGGAGAATCACATGAGAACCAAAAACAGAATTTATACATTGCTGATATGCGTGCTTGCGTCTATGATACTTGCCGCATGTTCGGGAGGACAGACACCATCGTTCCTCAGCGAATACGACTATGACGATCTTACGCAGTTCATAAAACTGGGAGAGTATAAGGGCATAGAATACGAAAAGACGGATCCGGTCAGCGATACGGATGTAAAAGCAAAAATAGACGAGGCCCTGCTGCAGAATGCAGAAAAGATAAAGATCGAATCCGGGACCGTCGAAGAAGACAGCATAGTGAACATCGACTATACCGGAAGTATAGACGGAAAGGAGTTCGAGGGAGGCTCCGCGCAGGGGACCGAGCTCGACATAGCCAACAGCCACTTCATCGACGGCTTTGCCGAAGGGATAGTAGGACATCAGGTCGGAGAGACCTTTGACCTGCATGTGACCTTCCCCGAGGATTACGGCAAGGAGGAGCTGAACGGCAAAGAAGCGGTGTTCAGGACCAAGATCAATTACATGGTCCAGAAGAAGCCTGCCGAATACACCGATGAGTGGGTAAAGGAAAACACCGGATACGAAGACAAGGCTTCGTACGAGGATGCCGTAAGAGAGCAGCTCGAAGAAGAACAGGCCTCGAACGCGAAGAACAAGGAAAGATCCGAAGTGTTCGGAAAGATCAATGATGCTTCGAAGGTGATCGAATATCCCGAAAAGGAACTCAAGACTTCTCACGACAGGATCACCAAGTCCTACGAGACTGCCGCGAAGAACGCGGGAGTCAGCGTCGAAGAATATGTAGGATCCATGGGGATGGATGCCGACAGCTTCAAAAAGAGCGTAGACGATGATGCTGAGAAGAGCGTAAAGACAGAACTGATCCTGCGCCAGATAGCAAAGGAAGAGGGCATAGAATTCAGCGAAGATGACTATAAGGACTTTCTGAAGGATATGCTCGAAGAAGCCGGCTATACAGAGAAGCAGTTCAAGGAGCAGAACGGCATGGATCTCATGCAGTATGCCGAAGAGAACAGCTTCTACATCCTGTACATGTACGACAGAGTCATGTCCAAAGTCATGGAGTACAGCAAGGCAGTGTAACCGGGAATAAAAGGGTATTGTGATCGGAAGCACAATGGAGGTAAGCATATGAAATGTCCGTATTGTAATTATGAGGACACAAAGGTAGTAGATTCGAGACCGGTCGAAGACGGGCTCGCTACCAGAAGAAGACGCGAATGCACCAAGTGTCACAAGAGGTTCACAACTTTCGAGAAGATCGAGAATTCTCTGCTTGTTGTCGTGAAAAAGGACGGCACGCGCGAAAGCTTCGACAAGAACAAGATCATCAACGGCATCATGAAGGCCTGCCAGAAGACAAAGGTCACATATGAAGACGTGCAGAGGATCGCAGACAATATCGAGCGCGGACTTTCGAACACAATGGAGAAGGAGATCCAGTCGACCAACATAGGCCTTCTCATCATGGAAGAGCTGAAGGCTATCGACCAGGTGGCTTACGTAAGATTCGCTTCGGTATACCGTGAGTTCCAGACCATCGATACATTCATCGATGAGATCAACAAGCTCAACAAGGGAAGGAAGTAAGGAGCGGATCATGCTGAGAGTTGCTATAGACGGACCGGGAGGCACCGGCAAGAGCACCATTGCCAAAGCCATTGCCGAACGTTTTGGGATAGAATACATCGATACAGGCGCGATGTACCGCGCGCTCGGGCTCAAATCGAAGAGGCTTGGTGTCGATCCGGCTGACGAGGACGCTGTCAGGGCTATGCTGGATGATACAGTCATAGATTTTGTGCATGGATGCACCATGCTCGACGGTGAGGACGTGAGCGGACTCATAAGGACGGGCGAGATCTCGATGGCCGCTTCAGATATATCAAAGCTCGCTATTGTCAGAGCCAAGGTGGATGAGGTGAGCAGGCATCTTGCGGCGACCAAGGACGTCGTGATGGAGGGGCGTGACATATGCACTACAGTCATACCTGATGCCGAGGTCAAGATATTCATGACCGCGTCGCCTGAGATCAGAGCGAAGAGGCGCTATGACCAGATGATCGAAGCCGGCAAGGAAGCGGACTACGATAAGATATATAAAGAGACGATGGAAAGGGACTATCAGGACTCCCACAGAGAAGTGAGCCCGCTCAGACAGGCGGAAGACGCTGTTCTTCTCGATACATCGGACCTGACACTCGAGGGGAGTATCGACGCAGTCGCGCAGATAATCACCGAAAAGACGCAAAAAAAGCCCGTTGGCATGATGTAGTTATCTACACGGAATCTTCAGACCGCGTTCTCAGAGGCGCGGTCTTTTATTGTATGATACGCGTGTGTGCTCCGGAAAGGAGATGATATGCATATCAAACAAATGCCTGCGACCGAAAGGCCGCAGGAGAAACTCGTGTACGGAGGAGCCTCGGGCCTCAGCAATTCCGAGCTGCTGGCTCTCATAATCAGGACGGGTACGAACGACAAGTCCGCTGTCAGACTGGCGGACGAGGTCATATCCTATGCGAATGCAAATATTGGCGGCCTGGGGATGGCGGAAGTCAGAGAACTCACCGAGATAGACGGCATCGGTGAAGCCAAGGCGTGCTCGATAGTAGCTGCGATGGAGCTCAGCAAGAGGCTAATCTCCGACCGGCAGTCCGCAGTGAGGGAACGGATAAGGGACAGCCGGCAGGTGGCGGAACTCCTGATGGAAGAGATGATGTACGAGAAAAGAGAGCTCTTCATGACTATCAATCTCGATGCCAAGCTGCGCATCCAGTCAAAGTCAGTCATCTCTATAGGCAGCGTCGACAGCGCGCCGGTACACCCGAGAGAAGTATTCGGACCGGCGATCAGAAGAGGCGCTTCGGCAGTGGTCGCGGCTCATAATCACCCTAGCGGAGATCCGACTCCGAGCGCTCAGGATATCGAGGTCACGAAAAGGCTTTTGTCAGCCTCGGAGATCATCGGTATAAAACTGCTCGATCACGTCATAATAGGGAACGGCGTGTTCACCAGCATGAAGAGCGAAGGCCTGATGGAGCCTTAACGGTGCCTCCTTAACGGTGCCTGACCCCGTTAGAAAAATCTAACGGGGTCAGGCACCGTTAAGGAGGCATTATTTCGTTGACGGAAATGGTTTGCGTATGTATAATAAATAGGTAGGTTTATGCAGTCTAACCGCATATGTAGTACAGGGAACGTATGCCGGGCCCAACATGTGCGCAGATCATGTATATATTACAAATTTCATAATTGATAAGGAGGTGCCCATGTCACCGGTTTTAACTGTTGTGATCAGCATTGTAGTCCTTATCGTCGGTATAGCAATAGGATATGTGCTCCGCAAAAACTTCGGAGAGAAGGCCATCGGAAGCGCTGAGCAGCAGGCTCAGAACATGATCCTTGATGCAAAAAATACTGCCGAGAACCTCAAGAAAGAAAAGGTGCTTGAGGCAAAAGAGGAAATACATAAGCTGAGAAGTGATTACGAAGGAGAGCTGAAGGCCAGGAGGGCCGAGGTCTCCAAATCGGAAAGAAGGATACAGCAAAAAGAAGAGAATATCGACCGCAAACTCGACAGCATCGAAAAGAGAGAGAATAATCTCAGCAAGAGAGAGCAGTCGATGAACGAAAAACACAAAGAGATAGATGCCTATCTCGCAAAGCAGGTAGCCGAGCTCGAAAGGATCTCAGGCTACACGAAGGATGAGGCCAAGCATCTGCTGCTGCAGGAGCTTGAGACCGACATCCGTAAAGAGGCTTCGGAACTCATCACCAGCATAGAGAACGAGGCAAAGGAAGAAGGCGACAAGAAAGCCAGAGAGATCATCACCACCGCTATCCAGAGATATGCGGCGGATCAGGTCACTGAGACCACTGTGTCTGTAGTAAGTCTGCCTAACGATGATATGAAGGGAAGGATCATCGGAAGAGAAGGCCGCAATATCAGGGCCATCGAAACTCTCACCGGTGTGGATCTGATCATAGACGATACACCTGAGGCTGTCATTCTCTCGGGATTCGATCCTGTAAGAAGAGAGATCGCCAGGATCGCTCTCGAAAAACTCATCGTGGACGGAAGGATACATCCGGCCAGGATCGAAGAGATGGTCCAGAAAGCGACCAAAGAAGTAAACAATATCATAAAGGAAGAGGGCGAGAGAGCCTGCTTCGAGACCGGAGTGCACAACCTGCATCCTGAGCTCGTGAAGCTGCTCGGAAGGCTCAAATACAGGACATCGTACGGACAGAATGTTCTGCAGCACTCGATAGAGGTCGCAACGCTGGCCGGGATGATGGCTGAGGAGCTCGGACTCGATCCTAAGCTCGCCAAGAGAGGCGGACTCCTGCACGACATAGGCAAGTCCATAGACCACGAGGTCGAGGGCACGCACGTCGAGATCGGAGTCAATATCTGCAAGAAGTACAAGGAGTCCTGGAAGGTCATCAACGCCGTCGAGTCGCATCACGGCGATGTAGAGGCGACCACCCTCGAGTCCATGCTCGTCGGAGCAGCCGATGCGCTTTCGGCGGCAAGACCGGGAGCCAGAAGAGAAACTCTCGAGACTTATATCAAGAGGCTCGAGAACCTCGAGAATATCGCCAATACAACTAAGGGCGTCGATAAGTCCTACGCGATACAGGCCGGCCGCGAGATAAGAGTCGCAGTCAAGCCGAACCAGGTCAAGGACGACGAAGTGCCTATGCTCGCAAGAGAGATCGCCAAGAAGATCGAGGCTGAACTCGAGTATCCTGGCCAGATCAAGGTCAATGTCGTAAGAGAGACAAGGGCGACAGACTTCGCCAAGTAGCATATAAGATGATATATCTCGACAACAGCGCGACAACAAGACAATACGATGAAGTCACGGAACTGATGTACAGGGCTGCCAAAGACAACTTTGGCAACCCTTCGTCTTTGCATGCCCTCGGATTCGAGGCGGGCAATCTTCTTTACGATGCCAGAAGGCAGGTCGAAGCGCTGCTTCCTCCGGCGGGAAACACAATATTCACATCGGGAGGCACCGAAGGAGACAACATGGCGCTCATTTCAGCGGCGCATAAGCTGAGGCGCAGGGGGAACCGCATACTGACGACAAAGGTGGAGCATCCTGCCGTTCTGGAGACGTGCAAAAGGCTTGCTGATGAGGGCTTCAGGATAGAGTATCTCGATGTCGACGTCGACGGATATGTCGAAGAGCAGGCCGTAAGAGCTGCGCTTGATGATAACACTATTATTGTTTCTGTAATGACTGTAAACAACGAAGTGGGGACCATAGAGCCGGTCTTCCCGGTCAGCAGGATGATAAGAGAGTACAACAGGCAGCACGGTACGGAGATCATCTTCCATACCGATGCCGTACAGGCTTTCGGCAAGCTGCAGATGGACACGGTCGATGCGGATATCATCGTTGCCAGCGGACATAAGTTCCACGGACCCAAGGGTACGGGTCTTGTGTATATCAAGAAGAGACACAAACTGCCTCCGTTCATCACCGGAGGAGGACAGGAGGGAGGGCTCCGCTCATCCACCGAGAACACCCCGGGTATTGCCGGTCTCGGTCTTGCGGCAGAGATCTCGGCAAACGACATGATGATGAAGATCAGTAGGATGGGCATAGTGAACAACTACCTGCTGAACGGCCTCAGGACCGAGATAAGCGATATCATCGTGAACGGACCGGAAGAGCTCGGGTATTCGCTGCAGGATCACGGCAGGCGCTGCCCGACCGTGCTCAATGTCACTTTCGAGGGGACAAGAGGCGAGGTGCTGCTGCACACTCTCGAGCAGGACGGCATATACGTATCGACAGGGTCCGCATGCTCGTCACACAAGACCGGCGACAGCCACGTGCTGAGCGCGATGTCGATGACACATAAGGAGATAGAGGGAGCGATACGCTTCAGCTTTTCAGAATTCAACACAGTCGAAGAGATGGACGAAGTCATCGCCCGCACCAAGACCGCAGTAGAACGCTTCCGTCGACTGGGTTCATTCAGATAAAGAACGGAGAAAACACGATTGGAAAAGAAATTATATATAGTCCGGTGCGGC
>JAFRFA010000198.1:0-5553 GCA_017434585.1 Mogibacterium sp.
GCGCGTGCCTCTTGAGGAAGCGGTGTTCTTCGACCAGTACGACTGGTACAAGGTGCTAAGGCTTTCATATATCGGAGAGACGGATAAAGATGAAGAAGCATTTGCGAGAGGACTGGAGATGCGCGGCATCAGGGACAGTTCGGAAGCAGTGCTCAGGCCGTTCTATCCGGACGTGAAGAGGCAGATCACAGAGAGCTGGAAGCGGCTGTTCAGACACGATTCCGCGATAAGAAACGGAGACACATCCGGTGTCAGAGCGGTGCAGGCGGGCCTGTGGCAGATAAAAAAAGAATGGCTCATCTGAGCCACTCTGACCTCAGCATGCTGCAGACTCTTTCGATAGTGGCAGCCTTCCCGTTCGCGTTCATAATGGTCATTTCGATGGCCGCGCTGGTGAAGGCTCTCAGAAAAGAAAACGAAGAGTGATGCGGCACTATCAACCTGATAAGATGAGATCCTTTCAGGGTTTCATTCTTATAACTGTTCCGGCCGTGCGTGCCCCTATGCGCGGTCGGGCGGTTTAAAAAACTATCTCTGGAGTTTATTTCAAGAAAGGAGTAACTGATGGCAATTCTGAAAGGTAAGAAAGTTATCGTCATCGGAGACCGTGATGGTATTCCGGGTCCGGCGATAGCCGAATGTGCCAAGTCAGCAGGAGCCGATGTCGTATTCTTCTCGACAGAGTGCTTCGTCTGAACGGCTGCCGGAGCCATGGATCTGGAGAATCAGAAGAGAGTCAAGGAGTTCTACGATGAGTATGGCAGGGATAACCTGGTAGTCCTCGTAGGCGCTGCAGAAGGAGAGGCCGCCGGCCTCGCTGCAGAGACAGTAGCTCTCGGAGATCCTACTTATGCAGGGTGTCTGGCAGGGGTTTCGTTGAAACTCCCATGTTATCACATATGCGAGCCTGAGATCAAAGCAGAGATCGATGAGGCTGTGTATGATGAGCAGATCAGCATGATGGAAATGGTGCTGGACGTAGACGACATTTGCGAAGAGATGAACGCTATTCGTGAACAGGTCGCAGAAGCGTAATATTATCATGGAACGGACCGCTGTCGATCGGTCAGACTCCTTTTGACGGCGGTCCGCTATCCGAAATCATGAAAAAATCATCATGGAGGTAAGCCACATGAAAACGTATGATATCGTGATCATCGGTGGTGGCCCGGCGGGACTTGCGGCAGGACTGTACGCAGGCAGAGCCAAGATGGACACACTGATCATCGAAAAGCAGAAATTCGGCGGACAAATCGTAATTACAGATGAGATCGAGAACTATCCGGGTGCGGTCGAAGGCGAAACAGGTCCTTCTCTCATCGCCCGCATGGTAGAGCAGGCTGATAAATTCGGTTGTGAAAGAGTAGAAGACACGATCACCGGAGTCGAACTCGAAGGTGATATCAAGATAATTAAAGGAACAAAGGGTGAATACCAGGCCAAGGCGGTCATCATCACCGGAGGCGAGGTGCACAAGAACATCGGTTGCCCTGGCGAGAAGGAACTCACAGGAAAGGGCGTATCCTACTGCGCGACCTGCGATGCTGCGTTCTTCGAGGATTTCGAAGTATACGTGGTAGGCGGCGGGGACGCGGCAGTCGAAGAGGCTCTCTACCTGACAAAGTTCGCGCGCAAGGTAACCCTCATCCACAGAAGGGACGAGCTCAGAGCAGCCAGATCCATACAGGACAAGGCGTTCGCGAACCCTAAGATGGAGTTCATGTGGAATACTACCGTCGAAGAGATCAAGGGCGATGGACTCGTCGAGAGCATGGTCGTAAAGGACACCAAGACCGGCGAGACGAGGGAGATCTTTGCCGATGAGGAAGACGGCACATTCGGCATCTTCGTATTCATAGGATACACGCCTACTTCCCAGATCTATGAGGGAATCATAGACATGGAGAGAGGCTATATCCTTACTGATGATGACATGCGTACCAATATTCCGGGTGTTTTCGCGGCAGGAGATATCCGCAAGAAGTCACTTAAGCAGGTAGTAACAGCAGTCGCAGACGGCGCTATTGCTGCGGTCCAGGCCAGCGAATACATAGAGGAAAAGGCCGGGACGGCGTATAGCGGCGGAGCCAGAGCTTAATAATGTTCAGATGATAAAAGGAGGACACGACAATGTTAGAGGTTGATAAGAAAACATTTGAAGAAGAAGTACTTCAGGCAGACGGTTATGTGGTAGTGGATTTCTACGGCGACGGCTGCGTTCCGTGCCAGGCTCTTATGCCTCATGTGCACGCTCTTGCCGATCAGTACGGCGACAAACTCAAATTCACGGCTCTCAACACTTCGAAAGCCAGAAGAGTCGCTATCGGCCAGAAGGTCATGGGTCTTCCGGTCATCGCCATCTACAAGGACGGAGAGAAGATCGAGGAGCTCGTAAAGGACGATGCTACTGCTGATGCTGTAAAGGCAATGGTAGAGAAGTACGTATAGGAGAAAGACTATGAGTGATTATGCAGTATTAAGAGGCGCCAGCTATACTCTGGCATATACGCCTGACATGGTCATCCATGACGGAGCGACTCAGGTAACAGAGCGCATAGTCAATCCTGACGGAGAGTATCTCAAGGAGCTTCCGAAGCACCTGAGAAGCTTCGAGGATGTCGTCAGATATGCGCCTAACCAGGCATATATCGGAAATATCGACAATGAGCAGCTCAAGGCGATCGAATTCCCTTGGTATGACAAACCGACAGATATCACTGAGAGAACAGGCAAGTACGGAGAGATCATGCCTGAGGACGAGTACTACGGACTCATGCAGATCTGCGACACATTCGATCTGGTCGAACTCGAGGCCGGTTTTGCGGCTTCCGTCAAGGAAAAGCTCGCCGCACACGGCATGTTCACGGATGAGCAGGTGGCTGTACTGGACAAGAACGCCGAGTTCACAGAAGAGAGCCTCAAAGCTGTCGTCGAGGACGGCGGATGCGGACTCTACCTTGACGGAAAGCTCGTAGGAGTCGTAAAGAAAGCACACGATGTAGACGTGAACCTTTCGGCTCATGTCATGCTCGAGAACATCTCCAGCAAGGCAACAAGCGTGCTCTCACTGCTCCACCTCATCAGAGTTACGGGCATCGACCCGGCAGAGGTCGATTATGTCATCGACTGCGCTGAGGAAGCCTGCGGCGACATGAACCAGAGAGGCGGCGGCAACTTTGCCAAGGCCGCAGCTGAGATCGCCGGGCTTGTGAATGCTACGGGATCCGACACCAGAGGATTCTGTGCGGGCCCTGCGCACGCGCTGCTGAATGCGGCTTCGCTGGTCAAGGCGGGGACATTCAAAAATGTAGTCGTGACAGCCGGAGGCTGCACGGCCAAGCTCGGAATGAACGGCAAGAGCCATGTTGAGAAGGGCATCCCTATCCTCGAGGACTGCCTCGCGGGATTCTCGGTGCTCATCAGTGAGGACAACGGCACAGATCCGGTCATCCGTACGGACATCGTCGGAAGACACAAAGTAGGCACAGGTTCAGCGCCTCAGAATGTTATCGGATCTCTCGTGACTGATCCGCTCGATGCTGCAGGTCTCAAGATCACTGATGTCGACAAGTTCGCACCTGAGATGCAGAACCCGGACATCACGAAGCCTGCAGGCGCGGGAGATGTTCCTGAATCCAACTACAAGATGATCGCAGCTCTCGGAGTAAAGAGAGGCGACCTCGAAAAGAAGGACCTTGCGACATTCATCGTGGATCACGGCATGAAGGGCTGGGCTCCGACACAGGGCCACATTCCTTCGGGAGTTCCTTTCATGGGACCTTGCAGGGATATGATGCTTGACGGCAAGATCGAAAGAGCCATGGTCATCGGAAAGGGAAGTCTCTTCCTCGGAAGAATGACGAATCTCTTCGACGGCGTATCCTTCGTGATCGAAGCCAACAAGGGCCAGTCATCGGGCGGCGGCTCCGGAGTATCCGAAGAGGAAGTCAAGGGACTGATCGCAAACGCGCTCAAGGATTTTGCAGCCGGACTTCTGGCAGAGTAAAGGAGGGCATCATGGCTCAGAATATTGAAAAACTGATCGCCGAGACCTTCCTTGAAATGGCAAACGGACTGGAAAGCGGCAGCTACGGAAAGAAGCCGAAGATCGCTCTTACCGGAATGGGAAGCGAGCACGGCGAAGAAAATTCCATGGCAGCTGCGGTGATGGCCGCAAAAGAAGGCATCGACGTATATTACATCGGAACTCTCGAGGCCGAAGGCGTTACTACCGTCAAGGTAGCGGATGATGAAGAAGGCCACAAGAAGATGGAAGAACTTCTCGAAAAGGGAGAGGTCGACGCTGCGGTCACGATGCACTATCCGTTCCTTATCGGTGTTTCGACCGTTGGCAGAGTCATCACTCCTGCAACAGGCAGGGAGATGTTCATCGCCAACACCACCGGCACATCCAGCGCGGACAGGATAGAGGGGATGATCAAAAACGCGGTATACGGCATCATCGCCGCCAAGGCCTGCGGAGTATCCGACCCGACGATCGGTATCCTGAACGTCGACGGCGCAAGGCAGACGGAGAAGGCTCTCAAAGAGCTCGCCGAAGGCGGTTATCCGATTAGATTCGCTGAGTCTTCAAGAGCTGACGGCGGATGCGTAATGAGAGGAAACGACTTGCTCCAGGGCTCGCCTGACATCATGGTGACAGACTCGCTTACGGGCAATGTCCTTGTAAAGATGATGTCCGCGTTCCAGACAGGCGGAAGCTATGAGGCAAGCGGCTACGGATACGGCCCGGGAATAGGAGAAGGCTATGACAGACTGGTCATGATCATCTCCAGAGCGTCCGGAGCTCCGGTCATCGCAGGTGCGCTCCGCTATGCGGCGCAGCTGGTCAGAGGCAGGGTGTTCGAAGTAGCTGCAAAGGAATTCGCGGCAGCGAAGAAGGCCGGACTCGACAACATCCTCAAGGCAAGAAAAGCCGCGGCAAAACCTGCTGCTGAAGAGGAAGAGGTCAAGGCACCGCCTGCAGAGGTAGTTACCGCTCAGATACCGGGGATCGAGGTCATGGACCTGGAAGACGGCGTACAGGCCCTCTGGAAGAAGGGAATTTACGCGGAGAGCGGCATGGGCTGCACAGGACCTATCATCCGTGTGTCCGACGCCAACCTTGAAAAGGCAAAGGAGATCCTTACAGCTGAAGGATATATCGGTTAAACCTTCATAATAGAAAGAGACAGCGCCGCACCGGAAATTTTTCATCTGCTTTTACCGGTGCGGCGCATGGCTCGCCTTTATTTTTCTGGGGGTAGACAGGTGCTGGTGTGCCTCGCGGTCTTCAAAACCGTCTGCAGGGGGTTAAGAGCCTCCCGGGTGGGTTCGATTCCCACGTACTCCCGCCAGCCGTTATCGACATTACAGCATTGGCCGGTACTGCGAGTAAACAGCAAATAAGGACCGGCTGCGGAGGTGTGTTTTAATGTACAAAATAGTAAGAAGAAAGGCGCTCAGGCCAACGGTCACGCAGCTCGAGATCGAAGCGCCGCTGGTGGCGCGCAAGGCTAAGCCGGGCCAGTTCATCATCCTGAGAGTGGATGA
>JAFRFA010000199.1:0-1707 GCA_017434585.1 Mogibacterium sp.
CGCATGATGGAGATCCTCAGGAAAGAGCATCCCGACTGCATCATCCACTTCGCGGGCCTCAAGGCTGTCGGCGAGTCCGTGGAGATCCCGGTGGAGTATTACAGAAACAACATCGATTCGACTCTGACCCTGCTTGAGTGCATGCGGGGTCTCGGTATCAGATGCATAGTCTTCTCGAGCTCGGCAACGGTATACGGCGAGGACAACGTTCCGCCGTTCACAGAGGGCATGCCGAAGGGGATGTGCACGAATCCGTACGGCTGGACCAAGTGGATGCAGGAGCAGATGCTGACCGACGCCCAGCTCGCAAGCGGCAGAGAAAAGAGCGGATGGAAGATCCCTCTTTCGGTCGTGCTGCTCCGCTACTTCAATCCGGTCGGAGCTCACGAGAGCGGTCTGATAGGCGAGGATCCGCAGGGCATACCTAACAATCTGATGCCGTATATCTCTCAGGTCGCGGTCGGAAGACGCGACCATCTGACTGTCTTCGGAGATGACTACGACACGCCAGACGGGACATGCCGCAGGGACTACATCCACGTGATGGACCTGGCGGAGGGCCACGTGAAGGCGGCCGAGTATGCACTCGATCACGCCGGCACCGAGGTCTTCAATCTCGGCACGGGTTCGCCATACAGCGTTCTCGGCATGGTAGAAGCGTTCAGCAAAGCCTGCGGCCATCAGGTCGCGTACGAGATCGGTCCGAGAAGAGCAGGGGACGTTCAGGACAGCTGGGCCGATGCAGACAAGGCTAAGAGGGTCCTCGGCTGGGAGGCAAAGCGCGGCATAGACGATATCTGCCGCGATGCGTGGAACTGGCAGAGCCATAACCCTCAGGGGTATAACGAATAGCTGATCCGATCCCGGCGCATACCGGGATCTTTTTTGAGGAATCTATGAACGAGAACGGACTGAAACTGCTTGCGCGGGAAACTGCGGCGCAGATAAAAAAGAAGGCGTCCAGAAAAGTCACGGACAGGCTCTATGTGCACGTGAAAGGCTTGCCGAGAAAGCAGGAGATCGAGGATCTTCAGAAAAGCAAGCGGTTCAAAGCTGCGCTGAAGGAATACCTTGAAGGAGATGCGCTTTACCAGGACTGTGTTAAGCTCAATACACAGCCCGGCAGCCTTCTTGTCGGGAAATATCTCGAGGATGAGGAGGCCTACGATGCCGTCGCGGACAGCTGCCCAAAGAGGATCACAGCGGCCGCCCGCAAGTATACGGCAAAGAAGGAGAGGCATTTCCTCGGCGCTTATGATCCGGACGGTCTCATTGCGGAGGCAAGAGGCTCTGTCGCGGCTGAGTTCATTGGCAGCATGAAGCGTCATCTCCTGAACGACAGGCTGACGGTCATCGTACCGGGAAGCAGTGGAGACCGCTGGAACTGGCAGGACACCAGACCGGCAGGCGTCACTCCGGATAACTACGAGCTGTTTGAAGAAAGCCTCGCCGGCATGGATGAGCGTACTTATCTGTATCTTGCCGGATATACAGGGACCTCGTTCGGGTCTCTGCTTGCGGATGAGATCAAACGCAGGCATCCTGAACTTGATGAGCTCAGGGCTATAGATATTTGGGATGTCTGGGAGAACGAGCTTCGCGCAGGCGCATTGGAGCTCTGCCTTCAGATGAAAAAGCATTTCAGCGGACAGAGGCTCTTCGACCTTGTGAGCCGCAACCGCCATCTTAAGAAAGACTTCGAAAGCA
>JAFRFA010000200.1:0-3126 GCA_017434585.1 Mogibacterium sp.
CTTTTCGTCTGTATTTCACCACCATGATCAGGTGATAATACAGCAGATATACTGAATGCTGATTATGGTCAAGTTCTCTCATCAGGTTGTCCTCTTTGCCTCTTCGACTGAGTTGTTTTCCTGACCTGATTATATCACCTTGCACGTCCTCGAACAAGTGTTCGCAATGTATTCCCTTTTTCTTTCACACCCCTCCTCACGGCCGTTCGTGGTCCGTTGCAAACTTTTCCTCTTTTTCTTTTTCCGATCGCTCGCATGCAAGGGCGGGCCGCCAGGATGGGTGGGCTTGAAGCGAGCGATCCTCTGCAATTCATCCCGCCACCTACGTTAACGTTGAGGATGGGGGATTTCTTGCTAGTCGATGTTAAAATTTTATTGAGGGTGTTTATCCCTGTCAATCAAATACAAAGGAGAGGTCAAAAAATGAGAAAACAGCTTGATATCACGGAAGGCATTTTCCCTATGCCTGTGCTTATGGTAGCAACATACAACGAGGATGGCAGTGTAAACGTAATGAACGCTGCGTGGGGAACGATGCAGGAAAGAGGACACGTAGCACTCAATCTGACGGAGTCTCACAAAACGGTGCAGAACATCAAAGAGAAAGGCGCATTCACGGTAAGCATAGCGGATGCGGACCACCTGGTCGAAGCCGACTATTTCGGCGTTGAATCCGGCAACAGAGTGCCTGATAAATTCGCGCGAAGCGGCCTCACCGCCTGCAAAGCATCGAAGGTAGATGCTCCGGTGATCAACGAATTCCCCCTCTGCCTTGAGTGCGAGTTCATTGAATATCAGGATAACGAATACGGATGCGGTGTGATCGGCAAAGTCGTAAATGTCACTGCCGACGAAAATGTTCTGGTCAACGGAAAACCTGATATGTCACTTGTCAACGCAATAGCATTTGATCCATATACACACGGCTACTACAAAGTGTCCGATCGTGTCGGCGACGCTTTCAAAGACGGGTTGAAGCTGAAGAGGTAACACATGTGTTACCTCACCAGTTCTCGTATCTTTTTTGTTCATCGATATCTCTTATCGCCTGCATTTCTTCGTCAGACAATCCAAAGCCGAAGATGTCATAGTTTTCTGCAATATGCTCTGCATTGGATGAGCCCGGGATCGCTATATAACCGTCCTGTATCTGCCACCTGAGGATCACCTGCGCGGATGTTACATTATGGTCGTCGGCTATTTCAGATATCGTCTCATTATCAAAGCTTTCCGAAGTATGCCCTCTGCCTCCGAACGGATACCATGATTCGATCACGATCCCGTATTTCCGGACATAATCCTGCAGCTCGCGGTTCTGATAATATATGTGATTCTCATTCTGTATCACGGCAGGAGTGATATTCGCAAAAGAAAGGACCTTGTCTACCTGTTCCCGTGTGTAGTAGTTGGATATGCCGATGGAATGAAGTCTTCCATCGCTTACCGCGTCCTCCATGGCTTTATATACCCCCTCATCATCTGCACCGGGCTGATGGATCAGCATAAGATCAATGTAATCTACATTAAGGTCTTTAAGCGCATCATTTATGATTCCCTTTGCGCTTTCATGATCTCCGCCATAGATTTTGCTTGTGATAAAAACTTCTTCTCTTGTCACTATCCCTTCATCGATCGCTCTTTGAAGGCCCCGCCCAACGCCCACTTCATTTCCATAGTATCTGGCTGTATCTATCAGCCTCATGCCGACTTTCAATGCCTGATATACGGACTCCTCTGCTTCCTCATCGGAAAGCGTCCATGTGCCTAAACCAATGATGGGCATTTCATACCCGCTGTTCAGCTTCACAGTTTTCTTTTCAAAGTCAAACATTTCTGCTTCTTTTGTTCCATCCTGCTTCTGTGTATCCGGGCTTTGCTGTCCGGCTTCTTTTACTCCGCATCCGGTCAGGGAAAGGACCAGCAGCAGGACAACTCCCCTTATTGCGATTCTTTTCATTGCTGAGTTTCCCATCAGTTCCCTTCTGAAGTGATCGTCAGAACTGCGTTATTGCCTCCAAGCATATTTCTCAGTTCGTCCACGCTTTTGCCCTCTATATGACCAAGCCTGGTGTATGCCCAGGTATTCGTCCCGAAGAACACCACTATGCTGCTGCCGGAGTATAATACGATATCTCCGGGTTCTGTCGTTGTATCGACATCATCGTTCGGAAGATCAGTACCCAGACTGCCCACCTGCTCGAATCCGCCGTACAGGGATGTATCGACAGTGACCGGTCCTTCTGACGCAAGATCCGCCAGGGCTCTTACCGCATCATTGTCTTCCCATTTCACATCGACTTCTTCATCATTGATCTTCAACCTCATCCCGGCCGCTCCTCTCTCCTCTTCATTATCAGTATTTTCAGTCTGCAGTGTATCTTCATACGCAGCTGCCTTCTGCGTCTCTTTCTTATCAGCACACGCGGCCGAAAACAAGCTCAATGTCATTATCAGCATTATGATAAATATCTTCTTCATAGCCCGTTTGCCCTTCATTACAGTCCTTTTGCCATGGCTCTTATCTCATCGAGCACTTCGTCCTTCATTTCACCTGCACACGAGAAGAATCCCTTATCTTCAAGTCCGAGATATCCGAGGAAGTCCCCGTCGAATGAGAACCTCGCGCCGGTGTACTGATCCTTGTCCCCCGATGCCAGGAACATCGAGATGTACTTCAGGCTCTCAGGAGCCTTCGGGTACAGCGCCGAGTAGAATCTGTCGATCACGCATTTGAGCTGCCCGCTGATGCCGTGATAGTAGATCGGCGAAGCCAGGACGATCATCTCTGTGTCCTTCAGCTCACTGTATATCTTTTGCATGTCATCCTTCTGCGCACATACTCCTGCGCCTTTTCCGTGACAGTATTCACAGGCCAGACAGCCCCTGATATTCATTCCGGCTGCCCTGAACTCCCTGACATCGTGGCCTGCAGCCTCAGCCGCCTCTTTGAAGGCGGCAGTCATTTTTGAGGTATTGCCCTGCGGACGCGGGCTTCCGTTAAGCACTAATACTTTCATGCGGTGCTCCTGTTACAGATATCTCTCGAAGAAAGCCTGCAGTTTGTCGAACGGGATAGCTCCGTTCTCACCGCCATCGTAAAGATCGGTGTGGGATGCTCCCTCGATA
>JAFRFA010000201.1:0-2043 GCA_017434585.1 Mogibacterium sp.
CACGGCAGATCTATTTACCGGCCTGGACGCATCATCCGTCGCCGCCATCGGAGTTTCATCAAGACCCAGAAGAGTCGAAGGCTCGTACATGCCGTGCTTCCTTGCCGGTATGAACGTTTCAGAAGTGCTCGGCAGCGCTCTGGGTGTTCCCGTATACACATTCTCTCATCAGGAGGGCCATGCAGCTGCTGTATTGGGAGATGAAAATGAGAAGGTCATCTTCATGCATCTGTCTGGAGGCACTACGGAGTTTCTCACATGTTCACCGGACGATGAAGGCTATGACATGCAGATCGCCGGAGGCACTCTGGACATATCCATCGGTCAGCTCATAGACAGGACCGGGGTGGCTCTCGGGTACGCTTTCCCGTCAGGCGGATATCTCGACGCTGTCGCTTACGAAATGCTTGAAAAAGCAGGATTCGATATTCCACGCAAAGAACTCCCCGGACATATGCCTGTGATAAGACTTTCGGATGACGGATACTTCAATCTGTCCGGCGCCGAAACAAAGCTTCTCAGATGTATAGATGGAGGCATCTCGGATGAGGACGCCCGTCTCCTGATCACCGAAATGTTCATTTCGATATCGGATCTTCTTTACGGGGCAGCCCGGGATCTGGCTGAAAGATACAACACCGGAAAAGTATATATGGCCGGCGGAGTCGCTTCGAGCATGACCGTAAGGAAGCTCATATCACTTAAGGCGGACAGCCGGGACATCATATTCGGCGATCCGGATCTCAGCGGGGACAACGCTGCCGGCATCGCTTTGCTCGCACGGAGGTCACATGAAACCGGTAAGCGTTTCACAGGTAAATGAATACATAGCAAAGAAACTCAGAGATGATCTGAACCTGAGGGGGCTCGCTGTCGAAGGAGAGATATCCGGCCTTTCCAGGGGAGGTCAGCATTACTACCTGACCCTTAAAGACGCAGACTCTCAGATCCGATGTGCGATATGGGGATCCAATACTGCAAAGATCGATATGAGCCTCGTTGAGGACGGCAAGAAAGTCGTCGTCATATGCGATATCAGTCCTTACGCAAGAGGAGGATCCTATTCGCTCAGCATCAGACACGTCGAAGCGGCGGGCGAGGGCGATCTTGCCGCGGAATTCAGGAGGGTCAGAGACAAGCTCGAAAAAGAGGGGCTCTTCGATAAGAAATATAAGAAACCGATACCTCAGTTCCCGTACAGAGTCGGCGTCGTGACATCAGCGACAGGAGCAGCTGTCGAAGATATACGCAAGATCATCACCGCAAAGAACGATCTGACGGATATCGTCATATTCCCGACTGTCGTACAGGGCATAGGAGCTGTGAACAGCATATGTGAAAACATAAGAGAGGCGAACAGACTAAGTGCATCAGGGACCCGCATCGACACTCTGATAGTCGGGCGGGGAGGCGGTTCTGCTGAGGACCTGGCAGCCTTCAATGATGAGGATGTAGCCCGAGCAGTCTTCGCTTCGGAGATACCGGTCATAAGCGCTGTAGGCCACGAAGTGGACTTTTCCATATGCGATTTTGCCGCCGATGCAAGAGCCGAGACTCCTACAGCAGCTGCTGATATGGCTGTCATGGATACACATCAGCTCAGAGAGGATATAGAAAAGAGCAGGCAGATGCTCATTACTTCGGCCGGACAGAAGATAGCATCGGAAAGGCGCGTGCTCGATACAGGAAGAGAGCTCCTTCGAACAGGCATGAAGGCCAGGATAGCGGAATCCAGGAGCGAAGTCGAAAAGGCGCTCATAATCCTCAGGGAAAACGATCCGCGCAGCATATTCTCAAAAGGATATGCCGCCGTAACTGACGGAAGCGGCGGAATAGTAGCCGGCATCGCCGGTATCAGGGCAGGGGATGAATATAAGATAATGATGAACGGCGGCAGCTTCACGGCAAAGGCCATCGAAGTCACGCCGGAGAAAAAGTGAGGTCGGAAATGGCTGAAAAGACTTTTACTGAATCCATGAAGAAACTGCAGGATGCAGCTGCAGAGATAGGCAGACAGGCGACCACTCTCGAGGATTCTCTCAG
>JAFRFA010000202.1:0-3958 GCA_017434585.1 Mogibacterium sp.
GACGCGTCGATCGATAACACGATCATCCTTAAATAAGGTTTCCTTTTGATCCATACGGCGCTGCCGTAATGACGGAAACCTTGATCTCCGTCGCTGCGCTCCTGCGATAAAAGCGCCGTCATTTGTAAAATAAGACCCGCAACACCGGAAAGACGGTTTGTTGCGGGTTTATTGTGACCTTCTTTTGATGCGGAGCTATTCGAAATCGTATGTGCCGAGCTTCTCGTCCGAGCCTTCGTTCACATAGTCGCATATGGCGACGTAGGTCTCGTGGGATATCACATGCTCGATCTTGCAGGCGTCCTCTTCGGCCTGTTCTTCGCTCACTCCGAGTTTTTCGAGGAATGCGGTCAGGGCCTTATGCCTTTCGTAGATGCGTTTAGCTATCTTGAGACCGGCGGGAGCCAGGGTGATCGGCCCGTTGGACTCCATGTTGATATACCCGCTCTCCTTGAGACGCTTTACGGCATATGACACGCTCGGTTTTGTCACGCCGAGGTGTTTGGCTATGTCTATGGATCGTATATATCCGTGCTTCTCCTGAAGGATGAGCATCGCCTCGAGATAGTCTTCTGCCGACTGCTGGATCTTCATTTCGATTCCTCCTGTTATACGAGGAAAGGATAACACATAAGACGTTTACAATCAACCGGACGGGATCCCGGCGGGGCGCTCTTCGCCGCATAAATCAGCGCTTTCGGACCTAAGGTGAAATTGCTGTGAAATTGCATCTTTACAGGTGCAAGACGGATCGATATGTGTTATCATTTGGTCGTTGGAAGCAGCTTCAGGCTGCGTTGCTAAAGATAATTCAGAAAAAACAGGAGGAAAAATATTATGGCTAAATGGGTATGCAGCGTATGCGGTTATGTTCATGAAGGCGATACACCGCCGGCAAAGTGCCCGCAGTGCGGAGTTCCTGCAGAGAAGTTCAACAAGCAGGAAGGCGAGATGACATGGGCAGCCGAGCACGTTGTAGGCGTTGCTCAGGGCGTTGATCCTGAGATCATCGAGGGACTCAGAGCAAATTTCCAGGGTGAGTGCTCCGAGGTAGGAATGTATCTTGCAATGGCAAGAGTAGCTCACAGAGAAGGCTATCCTGAGATCGGACTCTACTGGGAGAAGGCTGCTTATGAAGAGGCAGAGCATGCCGCCAAGTTCGCAGAGCTCCTCGGCGAGGTTGTCACAGACAGCACCAAGAAGAACCTCGAGATGAGAGTAGAGGCCGAGAACGGCGCTACAGCCGGCAAGACAGAGCTTGCCAAGAAGGCAAAAGAGCTCGGACTCGATGCTATCCACGACACAGTGCATGAGATGGCTCGCGACGAGGCAAGACACGGCAAGGCATTTGCAGGCCTTCTGAAGAGATACTTCGGATAATGAAGTTAGGCTGAAAGCCTTGTGAAATAAGGATTTATTAAGAGGTTAAGGATCTGATGCCTTGACCTCTTTTTTCGCGGTGAAGTGTGAATGGAAGTGTGACTTATTAAACTATACCTTTCAAATACTTCTAAAAGTGTGACTCCTAAAAGTGTGAATACTTAATCATTGCCTCTCTGTCCTGATATGTGCAATAATTATATAGTGGTTGCAGCTAAGATCATGAGATACTTGGGATAAGGAGTAAGACACAATGTTTAGAGCTAAAGACAAAGACAACGAAAAAGACTTTTCAAATCGTCTGATGGCATTTACATTCTTCTATGCTGTCGCACTCTATCTGCTGTTCATGGGATTCCATTTCTGGGACAAGCACATCGATTACAAATCTGAGAAGTAAGCAGGCGTAGGATAATAATTGACATTTTGAGAAGAGCGGCAGAGATGCCGTTCTTTTTTGATCAGCAAATTTCCAAAAATGGTTGTGATGGTTGAATATATCGTTCAAAAACGATAAAATAAGGTTGTAATGGAAACACCTGTTATGATGCATGTCTGATGAAACAAAGATGGCAAGGGAGGATGGGGCCATGATGACTGTAAAGGAACTCAGGAAAAGAAAGAAAGAGCTCGGATATACAAATGAAATGGTCTCTGAATATTCGGGCGTCCCGCTCGGTACGGTGCAGAAGATATTCAGCGGTGCGACAAGGAATCCAAGAATAGATACGCTCGAAGCACTTGAGATGATACTGAAAAGTCCGCTGCCGTATGAATTCAGGTATGAGGCTGATGCTTCTTCGACACAGGTTAACGAGAATGCTGCAGAGTATGCTTCTGTATCGGGTTTTGCTGAAAAAGATGAAAAGAAAACCACTGGCAAAAGGGTGGACTTTTGGGACACAGGAAAAGATCCTTCTGAACGCTGGCCGAAACAGGGGCAGTATAC
Organism: Mogibacterium sp.; assembly: GCA_017434585.1. Classification (GTDB taxonomy): domain Bacteria; phylum Bacillota; class Clostridia; order Peptostreptococcales; family Anaerovoracaceae; genus Crickella. Next base: position 2,330 of record JAFRFA010000202.1, read on the forward strand.
AATTGGTGATTACTATGCGATCCCGGATGATGTGAGAGTGGAACTGATCGACGGAGTTATATATGACCAGGCATCACCGATTTTAAATCATCAGATAATTCAGGGAACACTGTTCTATGAATTCTTCAATTGTATCAGAGAACATGATAAGCCTTGCGAAGTGGTCGGTGCTCCGTTTGGTGTCAGGCTGGACAGAGATGACAGGACCTTGGTGGAGCCGGACCTCATGATAGTATGCGATATGGATACGGAGGGAACTGCAAACTACCTGGACGGCCCGCCGGATCTTGCGGCAGAGATAATCTCGCCTTCTAGCAGGGCAAAAGACTGCACAATAAAGCTTCGTAAATACATGAATGCCGGGGTGAAGGAATACTGGATAGTGGATCCGAAGAACGAGAAGGTGATGGTCTATGTGTTTGAGGAGGACTATCTGCCAACGCAGTATTCGTTCGACGACATGATACCGGTCGGGATATCCGGCGGCGAGTGCAGCATAGATTTCAGCAGGATAAAGAAAAGGCTGAAATGAGCCTGCCCTTGATGTTTGATACCGTTTCGGCTATTCTGTACTAGTATTACAGATGAGCCGGAAGGAAGCAGGGAGAAAAGCGGATAAGCATGACAAATCTGAACAGCAAAACAGAAATAGATCTTATCGGAGTGCAGATCGACTTCGGCGCGGCACAGAAGGGCGTTGCCATGGGTCCGCTTGCCATCAGGTACGCGGGGCTCAAGGACGGCCTCAGGAGCATGGGCTATACGCTGCGCGACAAGGGCGACATAGTGCCGCCTGAAGACGGCATGAGCCTGCGCCACATGATAAGGTTCGAGCAGGTCAACGCCACGAACAAACAGCTCTATGAAGAGGTGTCCGAGACGCTGGAGAACGGGAGGTTTCCGCTCGTGCTCGGAGGCGATCACAGCATCGCGGCCGGCAGCGTGTCGGCGGTGGCCAAGCACTACGAGCCTCAGGGCGAGATCGGAGTGATCTGGATAGATGCGCACGGCGACTGGAACAGCGATGAGTCAACGATCAGCGGCAACATGCACGGCATGCCTTTCTCGGCTGTCTGCGGATGGGGACCTGACAGCATGGTGGACTTCGGCCAGAAGCCTCACTTCGTGCCGACAGCTCACTGCGTGCAGGTCGGGGGCCACGACTTCGACGAGGCCGAGGCCGCCAGGATGAAGGAAGCCGGCATGAACGTCTTTACCATATCCGCTATCGACAAACGCGGCATGAGCGAGGTCATGAAGGAAGCGATCAGGATAGCGGGCGAGGGGACGGTCGGCATACACCTCAGTTTCGATGTTGATGCAATCACCCCGGAATACGCACCCGGCACGGGAACGCCGGTACCTAACGGGATCACCGCAAGAGAGGCCTTTCTCGCCGTAGAGATGCTGGCAGACTCAGGCAAGCTCCTATCGATGGACCTCGTTGAAGTCAACCCTATCCTCGATGAGCGCAATAAGACGGGGCAGCTCGCTTCCGATCTCATACAGCTCGCGCTCGGCAGAAAATTCTACTGACGATTTGTTGCCCTTTTCTCGTGTTAACGTTGATAATAGTGCAAGGTTAACAGTTGTGATATAATGAAGCCAGACTCAAGTCAGGCGGCGTCA
>JAFRFA010000203.1:0-9452 GCA_017434585.1 Mogibacterium sp.
CCTGCGCATGTGCGCGCGCCCGAAGCTTAAAGAGTATCTGAAGGACATAGATGACTACGACAATATCGTTATTGCGGGGCCGTGCTGGTGGGGCACATATCCGTGCGCCGTATTCACCCAGCTCGAAAAGCTGCACTTCAGGGGCAAGAAGGTGTTCCCGGTGATGACCCACGAGGGAAGCGGCGAAGCGAAGAGCAGGAGCGATCTGAAAAAATTCTGCAGAGGCGCAAAGATCGCAAAGACGCTCGCCGTGCAGGGCGCACTGTGTCCCTCGGCAAAGGACGATGTCACGCGCTGGGCGCAGAAGAACCTGAAATAGGGGACGGACAGGTCTGAAAACGCATGGATCTTTTTACGCGTGATGAGAAAAAAGTAGAATATCTCGAGCTGATCTACGATCTCGTGTTCGTATACATGGTGGGCCGCAACAACTCCCTGCTCGAACCCGCAGAGGGAGGTTTTATATCGCCTGCGAATTACATCTCGTATGTGCTCTGCACCCTGGCGATCATCCAGATATGGAACTTTACAACGTTCTACATAAACATGTTCGGCAGGAACGGTCTAAGGGACCACGTTTTCCTGTGCGTCAACATGTATCTGATGTACTTCATCGGAGAGGCCACGAGGCACGACTGGATCGCCTACAAGGAGCAGTACCACATAGCATGGGCTCTCATACTTGTCAACATCGGCCTCCAGTATCTCATAGAGCTCAGAAACCACGAGGCCGACGTGTGGAACAGGGACCTCATCAGAAGGATGGCGGCAACTCTATTTATCGAAGCAGCCATTGCGTTCGCGGCCGCCTGGCCCGGTCCGCAGATGGTGTCGATACTCTCTGCAGCAGCGATAGCGGCGGGGATATTACTGACGGCGCTCGGAAAGTCGAGGAGTCCCGGCGGCATGGTCGATTTTATGCACCTTACCGAACGCGCGATGCTCTATGTCGTATTCACCTTCGGAGAGATGATCATAGTCCTCGCGGCGTATTTCAGGGGCGACGGAAGCTTCGATCTGAACGTGATATATTATTCGCTGATGGGATTCCTTATCGTGGTAGGCCTTTTTCTCTCGTACGAGATCTTCTATGACCACCTGCTCGACAGGGAAAGACAGGACAACGGATTCATGTATATGGCGATCCACATCTTCATCATCTTTGCGCTCAACAACATCACGGCTTCTCTCGAATTCATGCGCGAGCCGGAAGTGGCACTGATGCCGAAACTGCTGTTTCTGATCATTTCCGTCATCGCATACTACACGTTCCTTCTCAGCATGCGCAGCTATACAAGGGCTGCGTGCAGTCTTAAAGGCAGCTTCTTCGCGAAAATGCTGGCACTTACCGCAGCCTTCGTGGGGCTGATGGTCGCGCTCAGGGAGAACAGCTACGCGCACATCTTCATCACGGCCGCATACATCTTTGCGATCGTAAGAGTTCTGTACGAAGCTAGGCTGAAGACAGAGGAGAAAGAAAAGAATGACTGACGAATATATGAAGGCCCTCAGGGCCGGAGAAAAAGAATACAGGGAAAAAGTCGCAGCGGGAGAATATCCATATCTTGCAGCTCTTGATGACATACTGCCGGACTGCGATTCGATGCCTCACAGACAGATGGGGCTTATAGAGATCCCGGTGGAACTCATAGCGGGCACGAAGACCCGCGCGAGGCAGAATTCCTTCGCGCCGGATTTCATGCCGCTGCTCGAGCCGGACAGCGAGTTCGCAGCGAAGTGGAACAGCCTGTACAATGCGCAGATAAAGGAGGGATTCAGCGATCCGGTAAAGGTATACGAATACCTCCAGGACTTTTATGTGCAGGAGGGCAACAAGAGGGTCTCTGTGAGCCGTTTCCTCGATATGCCGACCATAATGGCGGAGGTGACGAGGATCATCCCTGATGAGGAGACTCTGACTCAGAATCCGTGGTATGCGGATTTTATGAAGTTTTACGACCTTGCGCCGGTCTATGACATGAAGTTCAGGTGTGCCGGGGTATATGCAGAGATCGCCGACATACTGGGCATCGATCCCGGAGCGCCGTGGCCGGAGGATACTGTGAAGTCTCTGTGCAGCGCATACTGGCAGTTCACCAGGGCATATGCTTTGCTCGAGGGCAAAGTTCCCGATCTGCCGCCGGGAGACGCGTTCATGGTGTACCTGAGGATATACGCGAAGGACATTCTAAGACATCAGCCGGCAGAGGTCATATCCAAAAGGATACTGAGGATAAAAAAGGAGCTTCTGACCGAGAGCAACATGGACAGGGTCGCTCTTGTCGAGCATGCGGAGGATGCTCTCAATGCAGGGTCTCTCATAAACAAAGCGGGCAATCTGGTGGCAGGTCCCGATTCCCTGATCGGGAAAGTCATCCCGGCGGTGACATATTCGGCAAAGAACCCGCTCAGGGCGGCGTTCATATATGAAGACGGCATCGCTGATTCGAGCGCCACGGCCGACCACGAAAAGGGGAGGCTGAGGCTTGAAAAGGCCTACGGAGGCATGGTCGAAACAAGATGCTTCGAAAACTGCGGCGATCCTGACGCATTTGAAAAGGCGGCCGGTGACGCTTCTGACTGGGGCGCTGATGTCGTGTTCACCACTTCGCCCGCCCTCATAAACGAGACTCTGAGAGCCGCCATAAAGTACGGCAGCATCAGGTTCCTGAACTGCTCTGTGAATCTGGCGCATCAGGCTGTGCGCACATATTACGCTAAACTGTATGAGGCGAAGTTCCTCGCGGGCATCGTCGCGGGAACTGCAGCAGCGGCAGACGGCACACACACCATCGGTTACTGCTCGGATGCCCCGATATACGGGACCATCGCCTCCATCAATGCATTCGCCATAGGAGCCTCGATGGTCGATCCGCAGGTAAAAGTGTATCTCGACTGGGCATCGCGCAAAGACGTCGACTGGTGGTGGTCGATGCTGGACAAGGGCATACATGTATTGTCCGCTGTGGATTCGCTCCACAGTGCTGACGGAAGCGACGCATACGGGGTGTGCTACGTTGAAAGATGCGCTCCCGGCGAGGGCAACGACCTGTCAGGGACGTGCCGCATAAGGAACCTCGCCGCCCCTATATATAAGTGGGGCAAGCTCTACGAGATCATCGTCAGGACCATTATCGAGGGCACCTACAGCGCTCATCTGGTCGACAGGAAGGACCAGGCCACCAATTACTGGTGGGGCATGATCTCGGGCGTGGTGGATATAAAACTGGCGGATGATCTGCCATGCGGCACCAGACAGCTGGTAGAGATACTGAGGCACGACATCATCGACGGACGCTTCAATCCTTTTGACGGCGGCGAAGCTCTGACGAGCAGAGACATCATCATGATGGACCGGCTCCGCCCTAACGTCATCGGAGAGATACCGTCGATGGACGCGCTGACGGACGAGGCGCGGTCCACGGTGAAGTACAGCGGCGTGGAGAGCGCGAAGAGGACGAAATGAAGATTCTCATGATTGCGGATACTGAAGAAAGCGCGCTCTGGGACGACTGGTCGGAAGAGACCGCTGCGAGACTTTCAGACACAGACCTGATACTCTCGGCAGGCGATCTTGATGCGGATTATCTGGAATTCCTCGTGACGATGCTGAACGTCCCTCTCGTATACGTGAGAGGAAACCACGACGGGGATTACGGCAGGAAGCCTCCTGAAGGCTGCATCGATGCGGACGGCAGGGTCGTTGAAGCCGAAGGGCTGAAGATACTCGGACTCGGAGGCTGCATGAGATACAGGGAAAACGCTGACGGCATGTACAGCGAGGACGAGATGAGGCGCCGCATAGCCGGAGTCCGCGGGAACGCGCTGAAAGATCTCATCGCGGGAAGGATAGGCGGCAGAAGGGATATCGACATACTTCTGACCCACGCTCCGTGCAAAGGTTTCGGAGACATGCAGGATCTGCCTCACACGGGATTCGGATGCTTTAATGACCTGATAGAAAGGCACCGGCCGGCGGTCCACTGCTACGGCCATGTGCATAGGGAGTACGGGAATTTCCGCCGCGAGATACTGCATCCGTCCGGGACACGCCTCATAAACGCTAGCGGTTCATACATATGCGAGATCTGACAGGCGCCGGCAATTTCCGGCGCGGTTTTTTGCAAGAAAAAACCGGAAACATCAGAGACGTTCCGGAATTACCGTTCAGCCGGATATCAGCGCCGGCGGGAGTCCTTGATGGCCTTGTCCATCTTTCGCTCGGCATCTCGCTTCGCCTGTGCCTCGCGCTTGTCGTATAGCTTCTTGCCCCGCGCGAGCCCGATCTCGACCTTGCATCTGCCGTTCTCGTCGAGATAGACGGACAGCGGTATCAGGGTCAGACCCTGCTGAGTCTTTATGGTCCCGTAGAGCTTCATGATCTCTTTTCTGTGCATCAGAAGAGTTCGTACCCTCAGAGGATCGACGTTGTAGCGGTTGCCCTGCTCGTAGGGAGCGATGTGCATTCCGGTCACGACGAGCTCGCCTTTGCTGGTGACCTTGCAGTAGCTCTCCTTGATGCTGACGCTTCCCCTCCTGACGGATTTGATCTCGGTGCCGGTAAGAACTATGCCCGCTTCAAAACGCTCCTCGATCGTGTAATCGTGGAACGCCTTTTTATTATTTGCTACTGTCTTCCGTGATCTTTTACCCATGAAACTCCGTCAAAATGTTTTTATCTTGCTGAAAGGATACAGCCTCAGTATGACCTTGCCCCGGATACTGTCAAATGCTGGGCATCCGACCTCGTGACGCCTTGAGTCTACGCTGCCGACGCGGTTGTCTCCCATGCAGAAGTACGAATCCTCAGGGACCGTGAAGGTCTCTCCCTCGGCCGGTATCTCGAATGCCGGCGTATAGCCGTCCTTGAGATAGTCCTCTTTGTAGGCTTCGCCGTTTATGTACAGCTGGTTGTCCTTTATCATTATCTCGTCGCCCGGAAGACCGATGACCCTCTTGATAAGCAGCTTGTCCTTGCCGGTCTCTTCGTTCACAAGATCGCTCTCGAATATGATGATATCACCGCGTTCAGGACCGTGCTTGCGGTATGCCTGTCTGTACATGATCATGTAGTCGTTCTCGTGCAGGGTGTCTTCCATCGAGGTCTGCTTGACTATGGTCGGCCTTACGAAGTAGAGTACTATGCCGGCCAGGATGAGAGCTATTATGATATCTATGATAAGGCTTTTGAAGAAGCCTCCCGCGGCCTGGGCCTTTGTCGGCGCGTCCGTGTGCTCGCCCTGAGGATTGCCTGCCCAGAAATCGTGGCGGTCCTCCATGTTCATCGATGTCTGATATTCGCTTTTTTTGTACCTGTCTGATCTCATTTCAATTTCCCCAGTATCTCGCTGAATCTCTTAGGGAGAGCCGCCTCGAACGATCTGCCCGCAAGATATCCAAGTCCCTCCGTATCTTTTGCATCCGCAGCGAACTCCAGCCTTGCCGCGTGCAGCAGCTGGGTCGTAAGCCCGAAGCGTTCGCGCATATATCTGTTTACCCCGTCCGAGGACCGGTCCGCATACTTGCTGTCGCCGGCCAGAGGGTGTCCGGCGCTGGCCAGATGCGCTCTTATCTGATGGGTCCTTCCCGTCAGGAGCTCTGTCTCGCAGAGCGTGGCGCAGAGGCCGTCTCCGAATCGGAACACCTCGAGAGGCCTGACGACTGTCGCTATCTCCTTCAGGTCAGGGGGCCTGTCCGCGCAGCCAAGGTCAGTGACCGTGACTTTGTTTGCGGCTTCATCCTTCGTCAGACCGCCTGTAAGATGCAGCTTTTCAGCTATCTCTCCGCAGGCCAGAGTCAGGTAGAACTTACTGACTTCGTCTTCTCTGATCATGCGGTTGAGACCCCTCATGGCCGCCGCCGTCTTGCCGAAGAGCACGAGGCCTGTGGTGTTTCTGTCGAGCCTGTTGGCGGGAGCAGGTGAGAAGACCTTCTCGCTTCGCGGGTCATACGCGCCTTCGGAGATCAGGTAGTCCTTCACCTGATTGGCGAGGTGGTCCTTCTTCTCGCGGGAGTCGCCGTGTGTCAGAAGACCATACGGCTTGTCTGCTATCAGCACATTGCCGTCCTCGTATACGATGCCGAATCTTCGCCTGGTCTGTCTGCGGCCGGGGGGTCTGACCCCCTGGCCGGATCTGCGGTCTGACGGATCCGGCGCTCCGAAAGACGCAAGCGCGCTGTCAGAAAGGTAGAGCGTAAGGGTCTCTCCCTCGCTGAGCATGTAGGATTCGCTCCTGCGCTTTGAGTCTACTTTGACGTCCTTGCGGATGATCTTATACACCTCGCCGAGAGAAGCGCCCGGAAGGTACTTTCTCAGAAATCTGTCGAGCCTTCGGCCCGCGTCATTTGCCGTGATGATGATCTCTCGCATGGTCTGTCTCCCGGTGAATCGTACAACAACATATTGTACCACGGGAGAGCTTTATCCTCAACATCGCGAAGAGCCCGGGGATATTAATGTTTGTATAGCAGGCGGCAGGCTCATTGCAAATGGCGGACGCTGTCGGTATACTTGTTTTGTATGTTTATGTGATGCGGAGACGGATATGAGACTTATAAAAAACTTTTTTCACAACATAAACGACGTTGTGCTGGCCATCATCATCGTGGCGATCGCAGCGGGCATCATCTACTGGCGCATGCAGGTCATTCTCGACTATCCGAAACAGATGGCCGGGAGCCAGACCATGACCGAAGAGACCACGGAAGAGGCGCCTGCTGAAGAGCCGGCTCCTGCAGAGGAGGCAGCTCCTGCAGAAGAACCGCCGGCTGAGGAGGCTGCACCTGTCGAGGAAGCGCCGGTCGAAGAAGCTGCTCCTGAAGAAGCTCCTGCCGAGGGCACAGAGTAAACAGTTGAGGTAGACACATATGGACAGAAAAGATTACCAGATGCTTAACGACTACAACCTGACCATGCTGACCGATTTTTACGAGATCACCATGGCCAACGGTTACTTCAATTCGTGCAACAGGGACGCCGAAGCGTGCTTCGACGTGTTCTTCAGAAGAGTTCCGGACGGCGGCGGATTTGCCATCATGGCCGGGCTCGAGCAGATCATAGCCTACATGAAGAGGCTGAGCTTCAGAGAAGAGGACCTGGAATATCTGAGGAGCAAGAATTCATTCTCCGAGGAATTCCTGGACTACCTGAAGAACTTCAGGTTCGAATGCGACGTGTGGTCGGTGCCTGAGGGCTGGCCGATATTCCCGTACGAGCCTGTAATGATCGTAAAGGGACCGCTGATCCAGGCGCAGTTCGTAGAGACTTTCATACTGATGCAGTTCAACCATCAGTCGCTGATCGCGACAAAGTCGAGCCGTATCGTCAGAGCGGCGCAGGGCAGACCGGTAATGGAATTCGGCACAAGAAGAGCCCAGGGAGCCGATGCCGCGGTATACGGCGCAAGGGCGGCATACATCGCAGGCTGCGCGGGCACGGCGTGCACCATCGCCGACAGGAACCACTTCGTTCCGGCTCTCGGCACGATGGCTCACAGCTGGATACAGAGCTTCGACAGCGAGTACGAGGCCTTCCGCACATACACTGAGCTTTATCCTCAGAACGCAACGCTTCTGATCGATACATACAACGTGCTCAAATCCGGACTGCCGAACGCCATAAAGGTGTTCAAGGAGCTGAAGCCTGAGAAGATGGGCATCCGCATAGACTCCGGAGACATAACCTACCTGACGAGAGAGTGCCGCAAGGTGCTCGACGCCGAAGGGCTGCAGGACTGCAAGATCGTCATCAGCAACTCGCTCGATGAGTACATCATAAGGGACGTCATCCTCGAAGGCGCGCAGATCGATTCGTTCGGTGTGGGCGAGAGGCTCATCACGGCCAGATCCGAGCCTGTGTTCGGCGGCGTCTACAAGCTGTCCGGGATAGGCAAAGGCGACGATCTCGTGCCGAAGATGAAGATCTCCGAGAACATCGAGAAGATCACCAATCCGGGATTCAAGAAGGTCGTGAGATTCTTCAGCAAGGAGAGCGGCAAGGCTCTTGCCGATGTGATCATGCTTCATGACGAGCCGGTCCCTGACGGCAAACCTTACGAGATCTTCGATCCGAACGCAGTATGGAAACGCAAGGTGCTCGAGAACTACGAGGCAAAAGAGCTTCTGGTGAAGATATTCGACAGAGGAAAGCTCGTGTACAAGGAACCGGCCATCGAAGAGATCAGGGAGACCTGCAGGACACAGGTCGATACTCTGTGGGGAGAGATGCTCAGGTTCGAGAATCCGCAGATCTACTACGTCGACCTCAGCAAGCCGCTGTGGAACCTTAAGCACGACCTGCTCAATAAATACAGCGCAGGCAATATGTAAGAGGGCGGCAGAGCCGGATAAACGCCGGGCAGCTGTCTGAAGATGAAATAGCATAAAAAGGATCGCCTGAAGCAAGGCGGTCCTTTTTGATACCCGCAGAAAATGGTATCATATGCGTGAGAAAGGAGATCCAATGGGGATCAGGGACGAAGGTCATCCAAGAGCGCAGCTGATATTCACTATGATGCTGTTCGGCACGATCGGGACTCTGTCGAGATTCATAGATATGCCTTCAAGCATAATATGTCTCGGTAGAGCGTTTTTCGGCGTCCTTATAATCCTGGCGATCCTGGCCATGCGGGGGGAAAAGCCGGATACTGAGGCAATAAAGCGCAACATTGGATGGCTGTGTCTGAGCTCGGTCCTGATGTGCTTCAACTGGATCTGCCAGTTCGAGGCGTACAGGTATACGACGATAGCGACCGCTACCCTCTGCTACTATATGCAGCCTGTGTTCTATATACTCGCCGGCGCGGCCGTTCTCAAAGAGAGACTCAGCCCGAAAAAGCTCACGTGCGTGGCCGCCGCATTCGGAGGAATGGTACTGGTATCAGGTGTGCTTCAGACGGGTTTTCACATCTCGGAGATGAAAGGAGCGATCTTCGGCGCAGCCGGGGGATTCTTCTACGCGATGGTCGTTCTGATCAACAAGTACATGAAGGACATCTCGCCTGTGAACACCACGATAGTTCAGCTCGCACTCGTCTCGCTCATAATGCTGCCGTACTCGGCGGCGACGGGAGCTTTCGCCGCAGTGAAGGTGACGCTTACAGGTTTCATCTGCCTGCTCGTGCTGGGTTTCCTGCACACGGGCATCGGATACATAATATACTTCGACGCGGTCAACAGGCTGCCGGCACAGACGGTCGGCATACTGAGCTATATAGATCCGGTCGAGGCCGTGCTGCTTTCGGCATTCCTGCTGAGAGAGCCGGTAACGGCGCAGACGGTCATGGGCGCTGTCATGATACTCGGCGCTGCTGCGGCATCAGAACTTTCGCCGGGCAAAATGGAGATACAGGGGGACAGAGATGACAGACAATGAACTTATGAGGAGACAGCTCGAAAGCCTTTCGGAAGGCGTGGACTGGGATGTGACCATACTGGCCAACGCCGCGGCCCTC
>JAFRFA010000204.1:0-5760 GCA_017434585.1 Mogibacterium sp.
CAGAGCGAGTCCTGCAAATATCATGTCGTAATTCTTTTTGTGCATCTCGCTCCAGTACACATAGAACACAACAGCAAGGATAAAAATGAACGTCCAGTTGAAATTCTCAGTGCTCCTGACCTGTATCGCATTCACCAGGTCCATCGCTTCGCGCGATCCGTCTCCCCAGAATTTGAGCATAGTGATTACCTCCTATCCCTCGTTCTCTTCTGACATGTCTGATTCCCTTTTCGTGCCGTATACCCTGTTGAGTCTCTCCTCTTCCGTCCTTCTCGGCAGGAAGAGAGGCACGTACTCATATATGACTCTCGAAGTCTCCAGTCCGAACCATCTTGCCGGATTGCCGGCAAGCCTACTGATATAGTATTTGGTGTGGATCAGGAAGTTGTCGTACGCGGACAGTTCGCCCTCAAGAGGCATCATCTTTCTGATGAGGCAGAACTTGAACGAGCCTATCGCAGAAGGTCCGTAGACGGAGTATTCCTTGTTCTGCGGAGGCAGTTCGCCCGTCTTCATGAGGTCATGAACGATCTGTCTCAGATATATGTTGACGCTCTGCCTTACCTTGAAGCCCAGATTGATATTGACCCTGAACAGGAAGTCTGTCCCGAGCGTATTGACCTCGTAGTCTTTCTGGAAAGGCACATCTGTGGTGTTCACGCTGATGAACCAGTACGCATCGGCCTTTTTCGGATCTCTGTCGAGTATGGAATAAAGGATGTCTCTATCTATGTACTCGAAGTCCTCTCCTTTTGACAGGTATACAAGATTGTTGGCGCAGTACGGCACTGTGCTGTCGTTCTGCAGCGTCCTTATGGCGCCGGCATAGTCGAGCAGCCTCAGTCTGACGCCCTGCATCATCTCTATCTGCGTGCCTCTGTACCAGCTGATCATTACATGCAGTATCAGCAGCGAGATTATGATGGCGACATAGCCTCCGACCGTAAACTTGCCAAGACTCGATATGAAGAACACACCTTCTATCGCCCCGAATACTATAGCAAATAACGCGGCTCCTGCCCTTCTGCCGTGCAGGACTCCGATATATACCGTGAACAGAACGGTCATCATCAGCATGCTGATCGTTATGGCAAGGCCGTAGGCGTTCTCCATGCGCGAGCCGCTGCGGAAGTACAGTATGACGATGAAGCACATGGCCCAGAGGAGCTTGTTGATCACCGGTATGTAGATCTGCCCTTTGGTATCTGACGGGAAGCGCACGTTCAGGTGCGGCATCAGGTTGAGACTCGCCGCCTCATGTACCAGGGTGTAGCTGCCGCTTATCAGGGCCTGGCTCGCGATGATGGCAGCAAGGGCGCTGAGCACGATCGCAAAAGGTCTCATGCCGGGCGCAAGCATCATGTAGAACGGGTTCAGGTCTTTTACGGCCGCAAGTTCCGCGTTGTTTATATTTTTGATGATCCACGAGCACTGGCCCATGTAGTTCAGTATCAGACATATCTTTACGAAAGGCCAGCTGACGAGTATGTTGTTTCTTCCGACATGGCCCATGTCCGTGTACAGCGCCTCGGCGCCGGTCGTACAGAGGAACACACTTCCGAGTATCATTATGCCGGCCTTGTTGCCCGGACTGAACAGCACCCTGAGCGCGTAGACAGGATTGAAGGCGCGCAGTATGCTCAGATCCCCCATCGAATGCATGATCCCGGTCAGTCCCAGGAAGCAGAACCATATCAGCATCACAGGTCCGAAGAGCCTGCCTATGTGGCTAGTGCCGCTCTTCTGTATGAGGAAGAGCCCGCTCACGATGGACAGAGTTATCACGATCACGATGAACTGGCCCTCACCGAGGATCCTGTCCATCAGCGGTATGCTTCGAAGACCCTCCACCGCAGTCGTGACTGTCACGGCCGGCGTCAGGACTCCGTCGGCGAGCATGGTGCAGCCTCCTATCATAGTAGGGACTATCAGCCATCTGCCGCAGTTCCTGACCAGACTGTACAGGGCGAATATACCGCCCTCCCCGTGGTTGTCCGCCCTCAGAGCGATAAGCACGTGCTTTATCGTTGTCAGCAGAGTTATGGTCCATATCACAAGAGACAGCGCACCTGTTATAAAATCGGGATCTACGCGGGAGAGGCCTCCGTTCCCTTCGATGATGGACTTCATGACATACATCGGAGATGTGCCGATATCGCCGTAGACTATGCCTATAGTGACGAGGAACATCCCCATGCTGACTTTATCAGTCTTTACTTCTTCCATAATATAAAATAGTACTACTTTCCTTTAGCGATTCCAATTATCTGCTGTTATACTTCCCGATATCCAGCTCCCCGACGCTTTTGGCGACTATCGTAGTGATGACCGTATCGCCTGTGCAGTTGCACATGCACAGGAACATCCCGATCAGCGGTCCGATACCCATGACAAGCCCGACCGCTTCAGTCGGGACGCCGAGCTGCTCGAGCAGAACCGAAAGGCAGATGACGCCCGCGCCCGGGATGCCAGGAGCTCCCATGGAAAGGATCACAACGGTGAAGGCCATCATCAGAAGAGCGCTGCCGGTAACAGTCACGCCGTAGACCTTTGCGAGCGCCAGCGCGAACACCATCAGCTGAACGCAGGTGCCGTCCATGTTGAGAGTCGCTCCGAGAGGGATAGACAGGCTGTATACCTTGCTGCTCACGCCGAGCTTTTTATCGCAGACTTCCATGTTCAGAGGTATAGACGCGTTGCTTGAAGCCATCGAGAAGATCTGCAGCATGACAGGAGCGTACTTTCTGATGAAAGGCCGCGGATCGAGTCTGCCGATCAGGATCATCAGTATAATATATATGATGAGCATGCACGCGAGTCCGAACAGGAATGTGGCGAACATGCCGAATATCGAGAGTATGGTTTTGACGCCCAGATCAATGACCATGGACGACATCGAGCAGAACACCGCCACAGGCATCAGCCTGATTATCATGGCCGTTATCTTCATGAAGAGCTCGTTGAGAGCTTCGAATATCTGTATGAGCACCTCAGAGTATTTTCCTATCATCCCGACCGCGATGCCGCAAAGGACAGCCAGAAAAATAAGCTGCGCCATGTTGTTCTCGAGGAAGGGTTTGACGAAATTCGACGGCACTATATCCACTATCATGTCGATGGCGGAAAGCTCCACGTCTTCGCCTGACGGAGCCGCGGGGCCGGATGCCGCCGCTGCCGCTGCTGCCGCTCCTCCGGCCGTACCCGGGCGGAAGAGATAGTAGGATCCTGCTCCGACCGCGACCGCGATCAGCGTGGTGAACAGATACATCAGGGTAGTCCTGCCGCCTATCCTACCAAGCTCGTTCAGGTCCGAAAATCCCGAGATGCATGTGACGATAGAGAAGAACACTACCGGCGCCACGATGATCTTGAGCGCGTTGATATACATGGTCTTTACCGGCGTGAGGATATATCCGTTCAGGGCTCCGTTGACCGCATCGGGGCCCGCAAGCGACAGCACAACGCCGACCAGAGTCCCTGCGATCAGAGCTGCGAGCGTCAGGTAAAGGAACCTTTTGCGGTTCTTCTCGATAGTTATCCGGATATTGTTGTATCCGTTCTTGTGGCTGAACTTCAGGCCGTCGGCAAGAGAAGTGAGCATGATATTGCGGATCGACTCGAGCATCTCCTCTCCGACATCGGAGTCGAGGATGACATCCGCCTCGGTCATCGCATCCGTCAGCGAATAATCGCTGCCCGGCGCAGACATCTCAACGGTTATGCTTCCGGCTAATTTCCTCACATTTACCCTGAGGGTCCCGTTTTTTTCAGCATGTGCCACCAGACTGGCTATCGCCTCTTCGGCGACAAGCGTCCCCTTGATCGCCGCTTTTGCTGCGATGCCGTATTCTTCGAGACTTCTCTGAACGAATTCAACAGCTTCACCCGTAGGGTTTTTCGTAAGTTCAAAGATTTCGCGCTTGTTCTTCATATCTTATGCTTCTCCTGTTCTGTATACTATGCTGCTTCATCCATCGCTTCATCACCGGAAGCATCATAAGACTGTGCCGGCACCCATTCGTCAGGATCATACTGCCTGTCGGACCTTGTGATGCCCTTCTTATAGATCGTTGCGAAATCGTTCTTCATCGAGACAGGTATATATCCCATCGAGCGGTACTCTTCGGACATCTCGTTCCAGTCCTGCTTGCCCCATTCTCTGACAGCATCGTCCGCAACGACCATGAACGCCAGTGACTTATACTTGTTTTCGCCTGAGATTGTGTAATTCATCATGCTCGTGTCGCTCCCGCTGTTGCCGAAAGCGAGGACCGGGCGCTTGCCTATCTCCCTCTCAATATGTATGACCTTGTTGGCGTTGAGGTCTTTCTGTATGAATCCGCCGGTAAATACAAGCTGATCGCCGTCAACATACTTGAAGTCCATGTTTGACGGCACGTCCTCATATCCTTTGATCTTGACCTCGAAATCGGTGCCTATCACATGGCCCGGGTCGACGTATTCATGCAGAGGCGAATTCGCCATGATCGCCCTGGATGTCGTCCTCTCCGTGCCGCTTATCACCCATATGGTAAAGCCGTTCTCATGCAGATATTTCACGACCTCTACCATCGGCAGATAGCAGCACTCGCCGTATTTCATGTTATTGAAGCTGGATGTCTTCTTTTGTCCGAACTCCGTAGCATAGTCGAAGAGTTCTTTTATTGTCATGCCTGCATAGGCCTTCGCGAAATTCCTCGCAAGAGATTCGTCCGCTGTATAGCCCGGCTGTATGGAAGCCGCCACCGCCTTTAGCTCGTCGGACACTCTTTCAGGATGGTCCTTCAGGCAGAACTCGATGAACATCATCGTGTCGTAGTACGTATAGAAGGTCTCGCATGTGAGCGTCCCGTCCATGTCGAACACCGCTATGCGGTCCTCCTCAGGGATGAAGTCCTCGCTTTCTTCGTCAGTGACCGCGGCGACATAGTCCCTGAGCGCCTGTGCCGGTTCTGCACCCTCGGTCCAGTACTCCGTAAGATCATCTTTCTTTTCGACAGTCTTCGCACTGCCCTTCGTCGCCTGTATCATCCCGGCGATCACCAGCAGAAGCGCCACGCATATAAGCACTCCTTTTACCCACTTATCAGATTTCTTCATTTCCTTCTCCTCCGTCATTCAAAGATCGCTCTTCCGTGCTGACAGGACCTTCGTAGTCCATGTAGCCTCCTATGTTTTTAGCCCTGAAATATCCCATCTGCCTGAGAGATCCGGCGGATATGCCGCTCCTCGATCCGCTGTAGCAATACATGAAAATATGGGCATCCTTATCTTTCAGAACGCTTTCGACCCATTTGCGGTTGCTCCGCTTCAGCGATCCCGCTTCGATGTTGACGGCTCCAGGCACGTGCCCTTCGCTGTATTCATCAGGGGTGCGGACATCGATCAGCACCGCATCGTCAAAGCAGGCCATCTCCTCAAGGCCCTCATTTATGTCAGGTTCGGATATCTCATCGTAATAGCCCATTATCTCGACAATACCTTTCTGGCCAGGCCTATGCCTATCCTGTACGGAAGCGGCCTCAGGTCTTTATCAGCTTCCTTGAGTTTCTCGCGGATAGCTATGCTCTGCGGGCAGTGCTGCTCGCACTTGCCGCATCCTATGCACTTCGAAGCAAAGCCCGCATCTTTCTGCAGGCCGACGTTCCTGGCATACTCCATCCTAACTCCGGTCTTTTTGCCTTCGATGTACATGAGATTGTAGTAGTGGAAGGTGCCCGGTATGTCAACGCCCTGCGGACAAGGCATGCAGTATCTGCA
>JAFRFA010000003.1:0-7637 GCA_017434585.1 Mogibacterium sp.
TGGGACAATAACCCTCACCTTGTACGAGTCCTAAAAAAAAAAATTTTCCGTCAACGTCAATTCTTACCTTTCATTAAAGCTCTATTTTTAGTATCATCCTCCCATAAAATTTTTGGGAGGTCTTTTTCTTATGGCTGACATACAGGGAACTACCATGTACGGCGTAACTATTCAGTGCAAGTACAAAAATGCTTCACAGTGGGGCAATGATGAAGTTCTTGCGGCTGGCGAAATAGGGATTGAGCTTGATACCAAGAAGGGCAAAGTTGGCGACGGTTCCACAGTATGGTCTGAGCTCGGCTACTCGATGGACCCCACAGTTCAGGGGCTCATCACGGCTCTCACGTCAAGGGTTACATCCATTGAGGAACGCATGACCACAGCTGAAGGGAACATTACGACCAACACCGGGAACATCACTTCACAGGGGCAGCGCATCTCAGCCCTTGAGGGAATAACCACGATCAGCGGCAACCCTGCACCCGCACAGCAGGGCTCATAACCAACAAGAAACCCCTCCATGCCGCATACATGGGGGGGCTCTGACACACTAAGAGGGGTATAAACATGTCTCTCAATAACTCGACATTATACCTTGATCATCTTCTGGTTAAAGCGAAAAATTCCGTACAATGGGAGACTGATAATACCGTCTTGATGGCCGGGGAATTGGGCTACGAATCCGACACTTCACGCTATAAACTCGGGGATGGTTCTACCGCCTGGAACTCTCTGGCCTATCAGGATGCTTCAATTCTTGCGGCTATATCCTCGTTAAATTCGCGGGTATCGGCCATTGAGCTACTCGTTGCACAGTATGAGCTGCTTGCTGAGGCTCAACGTGTACACTTGAACTCACTCATAGACAAACTAGACAGAGAGGAGAGCGGATATTAATCATGTCAGATTATACGAGATGGTATCGTGAGGGCATGGTGAAGGTAACTGAGGGCTCAAAGTCCTTAGTGGGCGTTAATACTTACTGGCTGGCTGCCGGAATAAATCCCGGAGACCTGTTCACCACAACCAACGGTAAAGACTTCATCGAGATAGCATCAATCGAGGACAACACACACATAACCCTTAAGAGTAATTATCGCTGGGAGACCGACACATTAAGTTACGCGATAGTGAGGAACTTCACGGCTCATGTCCCGAGTCAGCTGGCGGCTGATACTGCACAGCTCCTTCACGACATGGCCAAATACTGGGACAGCGACATAGTAACGCTCAAAGGGAAGTCAGCTTATGACCTGGCTAAAGATCATGGCTACACAGCGGGCGAGGCGGCATGGTTGAAGTCCCTTACTGCGTACGGTATCGCAAAGACCAATGGCTACTCTGGCACTGAAGCTCAGTGGTTAGCGTCATTGAAGGGTGATTCAGCCTACACTGTGGCTGTTGCAAATGGATACACCGGGACTGAGTCGCAGTGGTTAGAGTCGTTGAAGGCGGCGGGTGAATGGACAACCCTGAACACCCGGACTAACCCCCTGACGTACCACAGCGCGGCGGCCCATAACTCAATAGTTCGTGGGGCGAACTTAGGCACAACGATTACGGCGGCACAGTACGCAACAATCCGGGCTCACAAGTACGAGGACATGTACCTTATGGACTACTGGCAGCTCAAGGTAGGCTCCCGGACAATGACGGCCCGGATCGTGAACTTCGGGAACTACTGCGCGCTCGTGGGGGACAGTGTGATGATTGCGCTTGAGACGGGGATAAGCGGCCCGATGCACGACACAGACACCACAGAGGGGGGCTATGCGGGCTCAAAGATGCACACAGAGACGCTCCCGGACATACGCGACGACCTCGTGCAGGTTGTCGACCCAGCATACATGCGGCTGAGGTACCAGGGAGCCCTGTCGACGGGGTACAGCAACGGCAGGGAGTCAGGGTGGCTGTACTGGGACAACACGCAGGACTGGAGGCTTGAGCTCCCTGACGTGGCATGGCTGGGCCCGGCACCCTACAGACGCAACTCATATTCAGTGACCCGGCCAATTGCGGCGGCGTCACTTAATGCGTTCAACTACTTCGGCATATGGACAAGCTCCGTAGCCGGCTCAACAACCTACTTCCTGATGGGTAGCGACGGGTACAGCAACTACTACGGCAATGCCTCACGTCCGAGGCCGATAGTGCCAGTATTCGGGCTGTGCTAGGGGGTGAAGTGAATGTACACGCTGAAATTCGCAGACGGAACGATGATGTCAGGGCTTGAGAGGAACGGGACAATGTTTATCTCCCAGGCAGAGTTGACGGCAGAGAACTTTCGGGGCAAGCTCAAGGGAGTCGAGATAACGAGCGACGATGCCAACGACAAGGAGTTATGCGGGACATTAGGGCCTTGTGAGCTGAACGGACCGTTCCACTGGCACAACAGAAGGGACGGACTGAAGGACGGGTATTATTTCGGGTTGAACGAGATACCTGCAGAGATGCTGAGGCTGTCGAGACTAGAGGCAGATGTGGCGTATACGGCCATGATGGCAGAAGTGGACTTGTAGGGAGGGACTGGAAGAATGAGCAAGGACTACGAGATAATCCGGACGTGGTACGAGATGGGCTTATGGGATGACCGTAAGCTGAAGAATGCAGTAGCGCGTGGGAAGATAACTGCGAGTGAGTACAAGGCGATAACTGGGACGGAATACCAGGCATAAAGACGATAGGGGGGGGCTGAAAGATGCCTCCCTAAAACTTTAAGGAGGTATAAGAAAATGGCAGTAGACACAAAGAACTTCAAGGTGAGTGAATTTAGTTGTCATTGCGGATGTGGGTATAACGTGATAGACCAGCGGGTGATGGATATAGCGCAGAGATTGAGGGAAGAACTAGGAGTGCCAGTGCGAGTGAATAGTGGCTGCCGATGTGAGAGGAACAATGCGAGATGTGGAGGAGTGAAGGGAAGTTACCACGTGAAGGGTAAGGCGGCAGATTTGTCGTGTAAGTTGGGGGCGGTGAAGATGTTTGAGGCGGTGAAGAGGTTAGAGGGGGCTGGGGAATTGCCGGGGCTTGAATACTGTATACTGTATCGTGGTAAGAATTTTATCCATGTGGATTGTGGAGGGAAGAGGAGGGTGAAGTATGAAGAGAGGAATTGACAGGGGAGAAAATTAATATAGAATAGTTAAGTGAGGAAAGGGAGCGGTTTTTCTTCCCTCCCTCATCAAAATTCTTAGACTGGCAGGTGAATATCTTTGTCCAATTCCCACATCTCTGGCATCACTCTTAAACGCTTCTATACCCTCCCCTCACTGTGCAAGGCTCAGGGCATCTCACTCAAACGCCTCTCACTCAAAGTCGGCCTCTCTCAAGGTTACCTCAATTACCTCTTGCGCAACAAGAGGCCCGTTACCCTCAAAGTCTATAACCTCGTCGGCAATTATTGGGGCTGGCCTCAGGCAGAAAACATCACATCCTCCACTCACAAAATAGACCCCCAACACTACATTCGCACACCACTCACACCTCAGATAGTCGCAAACATCGCAAACATTAAGCGTCTCAGAATGGCAAAGGGTCTATCACTCGCTGAACTCTCTCGCATTTTAGGCATCCATTACGCCAACCTTAAGCTCTACGAAACCGGCTACAATACACCCTCTTTCCTCTCGTATAACAAGCTGGCTAAGTTCTTTGGGTGGCGGCAGCTCAAACTTAAGGTGGTGGCTTTGTGATGAGAGTATCCCGAATCAACGACGACATGCAGGCTGTCTCCCTCATCATCAAGGCTAGAACTGAGGGCCTCCCCTTGGGCTACACTATCGAGAAGTTGAGCGTTGATACTGGTATCGCCGTCAACACTCTGCAGAAATTCTTCTCGCTTAGCCCTAAAGCACTAATGCCCTCCGTCATCACCTATAACCTCATCGCTTCTCTGTTCGGGTGGCCGTTCTACGTCAAAGGCCGCAAACTCTCAGACACGAAAGGACCTGATACAATGCCCGAAAATTTCACTCCCGCACCATGGCACCATGACACCAACACCGAAATCATCTCTCACCCCGGCAGTTCTGACCCCGTGGCTATCCTCCCTACATGGAACGACGAGGACACACGCAAGGGCAATGCCGCACTCATCGCCAACGCTCCGGCCATGTACTCACTCTTGAAGTTCATCCGGGACGACCAGGTAAAGGCTAAACCCGAAAATATCCTGTCGTTCTACAAAGTCGTAATTACTGACTTACTCAACATCATAGACGCACCTACGGAGGTAATATCATGACATGGAAATACTCAGACGCAACAACTAATGACCTCACCGACGGCATCCACAAGGTCAAAATCGAATCATGCGACTTCAACGCTGAAACCTCAACAGGCAAGCCCTGCATCAAGCTCATCTTCCAGGTTGAAGGCTCATTCATACGCGTATATCACGTAATCCTTAAGAACACTCAGTGGGCAGGCCGTCAGATTGCACGGGTTGGGGTATGCTTCCAGATTCCCGAAGGCAGTGAAAATCCCTCAGACTGGGTAAACCGTACAGGCTACATCAGGACAATCCACAAGGAGACACAGGGCGGTGCTGTGTATATCAACGTGGCAACTAACGGATTTATCCCCCCGGAGAAAGTCAGGGAAGAGCTCTTCAAGGCCAAACAGGAGGCTGATGCTAAGAAGTTCTACGAGGAAAGAGACAAGGCCGCAAGCTCATTCGGAGCATTTGACCCGGACAGTGCGGACCCGTTCAACGTTCCGGACTCTCTGTTCTGAGCCCGGACATAACCCCCCGGCCATAACACCGGGGGCATTCTCTCACACATGGAAAGGTGGTTATTATGAGCCTCAAATTATCGGAAATTGCTTCACTCATACGCAACAAATGGAGCTGTGTAGATTACTGCCGCGACGTCCTCAACCTCCCTATCTACAGGTCAGGCGACAGATGCGCAACCCCACTCCTCTCAGGCGAACACTCGGAGACCGGCTTCTGGGTATTCGACTCTCACTGGATAGACTGGAGTCAGGGCGGTATCGGTGGCGACGTGATAGACCTTGCGGCATTTGCACGGTACAACGGCGACAGGGCACAAGCCTTCCAGGAATTGGGGGCTGAGTTCTACTGCGGGGCTTCAGCCTCATCATGGAAAGCCTATACTTCGGCCATGACCCGGACGGTTAACCGCTGGCATGAATGCCTCATGTCCAACCCTCAGCTTCAAGACGTGGGGGGCGTAACGTTTAGTATCCTCGATTACCTTCACGACCGGGGCATTACTGACGACACAATCAAGCGTCTCAAGCTGGGATTATGCCTTGATGCCAATTCGGGAATGTATTACCGGCTCATCACTCCCTACTACAAGAACGGTCAGGCTGTGTATTATTCCGGGCGGGACATGTCGGGACGTTGGAGAACTGAGAAGGCCAAATGCCCAAAGTACAAGAAGAAGTTCACGAAGGCCAATGAGAACAGCGAAAATATCCCGTGGGGAATGGATACGATAGCACCGTTCGGGGATTGCTGGATTGAGACCTCACGGGGCAAGCTCAACAAGGACAAGTACCTTGTGATTGGCGAGGGACAGTTCGACATCATGAGCTTCTATCAGGAAGGCTGGCATGTCTTGAGCTCAATCGGTGGGCATTTCCCGAAAACTCAGATGCCTATGATTGCTGACATCTGCCGGAAATTCGAGCGGGTATTTATCTGCTTTGACTCCGACGGGCCCGGTGTGGCGTTTCAGCACAAGATGGCCAAGTTCCTTTTCGGCTCAAGGGTTAAGTTCGTGTGCGGGCATTTACCCGAATTTATCGGTGCCGCAAAAATCAAGGACGTATCAGATTACTATGCACTGGGCGGAAGTCTTGATGAGCTTGTTGCGACGGCCACTGAAGGGATATTAGACCTTGCACGTTCATTCACTGAAGGCTCGGAGGATGAGTTTAAGGAGTTCGTCATGTCAGCAGGTAGGTTTGTCGACAAGCCCGACCTTGCACGGTTACAGACGGCGGCCTCAGCACCCACACCTGATATGCTCGAAGGGTTGAGCGATGAAGAGAAAGATACCCTTATCGCGCAATCAGGGCATCTTGATTCTGAATTCGTCAGGGAGTGTGTGAAGGAGGCGAAAAAACCCCCGGTTGAAAAGAAAATCGTTGATGAGATTATAGCACAGCACAACATGATTTTCTCGGTCAATGACGGGTTTTATGAGTATTCACATGGTCTGTGGTCAAGACTTCCTGAACAGGCGGTGCAGTATTACGCCCGGGAACGTCTCGGTGATTTTGCTGTGTCAGGGCGTATGCGCTCGATTGCCCGGCACATTCAGGCGGTGAAGTGGACACAGGAGGCGTTCAACTCCAAGCACATAATCAATTTCCCGAATGGCATACACAACCTAGAGACTGATGAGTTCGTACCGCATTCAGACTCGTACATGTCGACGATACAGCTACCGTACTGCTACGACCCGAAGGCCACGTGCGGAATGTGGGAGGACTTCATCGCGTCAATCACCAACGGGAACGCGGGGCTTGCGCGGGCATTGGGACAGGCAGCCGGTTATGTCTTGTTCCCGGATTGCTCCCTCGAAACCGGCTTCTTCCTGATAGGGAACGGTGCAAACGGTAAGAGCGTCTACATCAATGTGTTGCGTCAGGTATTCGGCACTAAGAACTGCTCCAGCGTTGAGCCGTCAAAGATGGGAGATAGTTTTGAGCCTTTGGCCTTGCGTCATTCACTGGTGAACTTTGCGACTGAGACGAGGCTGAACATTCACGAGAACGAGTCAGGCATCAAGAAGATAATCTCAGGCGAGACAATCCGTGCGGCACATAAAGGTGTGGACGCTGTAGAGTTCCGGCCTCGTGCAAAGTTTTTCTGTGCGTGCAACAACTTCCTGCAGTCGAAAGATATTACGTACGGATTCATGCGTCGTTTCCTGTTTATCCCGTTCATGAGGACGTTCAAGCGAGGTGAGGCTGATACTGAGCTGACGAGTAAGCTCTTGAAGTATCTTCCGGGTATCTACAACTGGTGCGTGAAGTACTACCACGAACTGAGACGGGATATGAAGTTCTACGAGCCCCCGGAGCATCTAGCTACCCTGAATGAGTACATGGCCGTAGCCAATCCGATAAGCGGCTTCATCGATGAGCGGTACATGGACGTGTGGAACGCGACGCTGAACATTTCGCGGGACATCTACAGCTTTGACTATATCCAGTGGTGCAAGGATGCCGGGTGTCAGGCGATGAACAAGTTCAACTTCACGAAGCAGTTCAAGACGGTAATGCACCAAAAGCGGCCTGAAGTGACCTTCACGAGCGGAGGGGGTAATGCAACACTGGTAGTATTCCCCGATAAGCCCAAAGCAACACTAGAAGACACAGTGAACGAATGGAGGAACCTATAATGATAATCAAGTACGGACTGAATGCTCAGCCCCCGGCAATATACGAGGCAATGAGCAAGGACCAGACGCCCGGCCATGACGTGGAGAAGTACCAGATGACCCCAGGAGAATGCGAGCAGTGCCGTATCATGTGGGAGAAGCTGAAGGTCTACAAGATAGGGACGCCCGAAGTAATGCGGTCCCCTATGACGCGTGAACGCAAGCCCGTAAAGTCCGACACGCCCGAACTGGAGATATTACCCGGCGGGAAATGGT
>JAFRFA010000205.1:0-3680 GCA_017434585.1 Mogibacterium sp.
GAACTCACGCAGAAGGAGAGCGTCATCCTGCAGGAAGAGATAGATGAACTCGGCGGCTATGACAGCATAGAGGAACAAAGACGATCATGGGAGAGGCTAAAGGAAAAAGTCGAAAAGGCAGAGGCGGAAACATCCTCCTGATACTGGCCGGCCTTCTCATGCTGGCCGTGACAGTGACGGCTGTGTACATCGTGCTCCACATCGGAGCGACGTTCAAAGAATACAGAGCCGGGGCTGCAGAGCTGAAGTCCGTAAGGGCGGAGCTCAAAGAAGCGCAGGAGCTAAGGGACGCCAAGATCGAGGAGAAGCGCAGCATGGAGGTCGACGATGAGCAGATCGATGACCTGCGAAGCGAGACGTTTGAGATCGCCGCGCGTCTTGAGAACGATATAAAGGCGGGCCGCAACAGCAATAAGATCTGTTATCTGACCATAGATGACGGACCGTATTATCATGGGAAAAAACTGCTCGAGATACTCGACGAGTACGATGTCAAGGCGACCTTCTTCCTGACCACAGCGAACGGCAACAAGCTTCCTGACAAGGGCGAGCTCAGCGCCGCGTCTATGTACCCTGAATATCTCAGATACGGTCACACCATAGGCAATCATACCTACTCGCACGATTACAGCGAGGGCGGCATATACAGTTCTCCAAAGGCGTTCATGGCGGACGTCGAAAAGCAGGAGGAATTCACGGCCGAAGCGACCGGAGGCTATAGACCGAATATAGTCCGGTTCCCGGGCGGCAGGGCGACTGCCGGAAAGAACCTCGGAGACATAGAAGAAGCGCTGAGCGCCGAGGGCTACGGCTGGACGGACTGGACCGTAGACTCGGGCGACAGCTGGGGAAAGGACAAGGCCTCGCCGGAGCTCATCATGAAGCAGGTAAAGAAAGCCGCCAAAGATCAGAAGATAATGGTCATACTCTGCCACGAGTGGAGCAGAGACACTGAAAAAGCCCTGCCCGGGATGATCGAATATCTCGAGGGCGAGGGCTATATATTCCTGCCTTTGTTCTATGACAGTCAGATGGTAAACAAGTGAGTTTAACCGTAAAGCTGTTCGCCGGTAGTCTCGTCGACTGTCGGCTCTTCTTCGGCCGCATCATCTCCGGATGATCCGCCTCCTGCCGATCCTTCGTTCGACGAAGCGTTCCCTGACGAGGACCCGCTGCCTGAAGCTGAATCGCCTCCGGACGACTCGTCGCTGCTGTCGCTGTCCTTCAGCAGTCCTTCATCTTCTATTCCCTGTTCGAACGCAGCCTGATCCTTGTAGTAGTGGACCGTTCCGTCCTCATCGGCAAAGAAGAACAGATTATCTGACTTTTCGTAGTTGAGCACCGCATCCATGGCGTCGCCGACGACCTGGCATATCGGCCCCGGAGGGAGTCCCTGGAACTTACGCGTATTGTACGGGTTGTCGCTGTCGAGCTGGCTCTGCTTGAGTTCGACTCTGTCTTCCTGGTAGATGTAGCAGACTGTAACATCCGATCCGAGCGACATTCCCTGATCGAGCCTGTTCATGAACACTCCCGCGACCTTTGCCTGATCTTCGGCTCTTGCCTCCTTGGTGACTATCGAGGTGAGGGTCAGGAACTTATGCACTGTCCAGCCGGATTTGTCGATCTTGTCCTTGCGGGCGTCGAGCTCTTCCTGCATCTTGTCGAGGCACATCTCCGTGAACTGCTCTATAGTGGT
Organism: Mogibacterium sp.; assembly: GCA_017434585.1. Classification (GTDB taxonomy): domain Bacteria; phylum Bacillota; class Clostridia; order Peptostreptococcales; family Anaerovoracaceae; genus Crickella. Next base: position 1,700 of record JAFRFA010000205.1, read on the forward strand.
GCTGTCCGTGACCGCGTATGTGTCCGCGTAGAGGTAGCCCTCGAGAGGATACATGACATCCTTGTCCAGGATCTCGTCCGTCAGGAACCAGTACTTGCTGATCAGCTCATTCAGGTATGCCTTGTCGGACCACTTCGCGAGTATCTCTTCGGAAGTGTAAGGCAGCTTCTCTGCCATTGCGGCCGCGACCTGCTCGAGTCTCGCTCCGTCGCGGACCTCTACCGTCTCCTTCGAGATGTAGTTGAAGTCGCCTTCGTTGATGGCTTTCATCATCTTCGGGAAGGACATGGTCCTGTTGAAGATGTATGTGTTTGCCTGAAGGCTGTTGTATCCGCCTATCCTTGCGTTGATCTTGGCGCAGGTCTTGTTCTTTACAAGACCGGAAGCGTCAAGAAGCTCGACTATATATGAAGCGCCGGAGCCCTGCGGGATCTCGACTACGACATCCTCGGGATTATTGCGGTCGACCGGTCCCAGCTGGATGGTGTACCAGCCTCCGGCGGCCACGAGGACGGCAAGTATCAGGATGAAGATCCACAGGCCCTTGCTGCTCTTTTTCTTTTTCCTCTTTTTCGTAACGGCTTTGGCGCTCGCCTGCTCCATAGCCTCTGCGCGTTCTACACGACTCATAAAATAATTCCTTTCGGTAAGTGATGTGGTATACTTTCTGTTGTAATCACGGCACTGCCGTTTTCATATTGATTCTATTATAAGGGAAGAAAGACAAAATGACAAAGGATTCCGTCAAAGCGTTCCTTGAACGCAAGAATATCGAGATCAGTGCGAAGCGCTACGGCATCGACGCCCTGTCTGCAATGGCTCAGGGTCTTTTCTGTTCGCTTCTGATCGGAACCATCATCAACACTCTGGGAACGCAGTTCCATATAGGTTTTCTCACAGAACCAGTACTGGTCGTTAATGAAGCGACCAGCTACACCGTCGGAGGCCTTGCGATGGCGATGACAGGTCCGGCTATGGCAGTAGCGATCGGCTACGCTCTCAAATGCCCGCCTCTCGTACTGTTCTCGCTGGCAACGGTAGGCTTCGCTGCCAACGGGCTCGGCGGGGCAGGAGGTCCGCTCGCCGTACTCATCGTCGCGATCATCGCAGCCGAGTTCGGCAAGGCTGTCGCCGGCGAGACAAAAGTGGACATACTCGTCACTCCGCTCGTGACCATCGGTATCGGAGTCGCGCTTTCGGCGTGGTGGGCACCGGGATTAGGCGCCGCCGCAATGAAAGTCGGTACGCTCATCATGTGGGCGACCGAGCTGAGGCCTTTCCTTATGGGCATCATCGTAGCGGTGATCGTCGGTATGGCGCTGACGCTGCCTATATCCTCGGCGGCTATCTGCGCCGCGCTCGGACTCACGGGCCTTGCCGGAGGAGCCGCTGTCGCAGGCTGCTGCGCACAGATGGTAGGCTTCGCGGTCATGTCGTTTCCTGAAAACAAGTGGGGAGGCCTCATCTCTCAGGGCATCGGAACATCGATGCTTCAGATGGGCAATATAGTAAAGAACCCGAGGATATGGATCGCGCCTACTCTGACCGCAGCGATCACCGGGCCGGTAGCGACCTGCATATTCAAGCTGCAGATGAACGGCGCTCCTGTATCGAGCGGCATGGGAACATGCGGACTGGTAGGACAGATAGGAGTCTATTCGGGATGGGTAGCAGATGTGGCTTCCGGAGCCAAGGCCGCCATAACCGGCATGGACTGGCTCGGCCTGATCCTGATAAGCTTCGTGCTGCCGGCGGTGCTGGCGCCTCTGATCAATATGGGATGCCGCAAGCTCGGATGGGTCAAGGACGGAGACCTGACGCTATAGACTCTGCCGCGGTCAGTGCGGTGGACCAGCAGAGCTGCAGGTTGTAGCCGCCCGTGATGCCGTCGGCATCGATAGCCTCACCGATAACGTAAAGCGCGCCTGTGCCTTGAGCATAGGCGTTTTCATTTGCGAAGCTTTTGAGCTGCATCGTATTC
>JAFRFA010000004.1:0-5027 GCA_017434585.1 Mogibacterium sp.
CATTGATCTGCCCTGAACCGAAGCCTTTTTCTTGGTCAAACCGTCAGTGTAACTTATCGGCTGCGACTCAGTAACAACGTCCGGTTTTCTCCTGCAAGGGTGTGTTTTATGGCAATATAGCCACAACAAAGCAAGGGGACACACCCCCACGAGAGGAGACGGAACCATGAACGAGAAGAGCGCGAGGCAGATAGAGAACATGAAGCACCAGACCTGGGGTGCTGAGGTAGAGGGCAACAACATCACCCGACAGAAGGCCGCGCAGGTTGCCGCCGAATATTTCGGAACAGGCCGATACGAGAATACCGCCTTCCGCAACGGGTATCAAACGTGGTCAGCGTATGACCAGCAGGGCAGGGAATATAAATTCCAGCGAGACAGTAGCATCGCGGGTCCTGATGATGAAAAGTGCGAACTGGTATCACCCATAATGGTCTGGGACGATATTGAGCCCTTCCTGGAGCTCCTTCGCCAGCTGCGTCACGCGGGTATGCGTAGTTCCCCCTCCCGCGGTTGTGGTGTGCATCTGCATGTGGGCTTAAAGGGAACGGATGGAAGGGATCATGATGCCAAGACGCTGCGCAACCTTGTGAACATCATGGCGGCGCATGAGGCCCAAATCGGTCGGGCGATCAAGATCGACGAAGGCCGCACCGGCCAGTATTGCAGGCTGGTGGATCCCGAGTTTCTGAAGCGGGTTAACAAGCAGAAGCCCAAGACCATGCAGAAGCTTGCGGATTGCTGGTACGAAGGCAACGGCGCGAACTATGGGCGGGGAAGTCACTACAACGACAGCCGATACCATTTCACGAATCTTCACCCTGGCCTTTCCTGGACGCTTGGATACAGGGATCATGCCAAGCCCACCTTTGAACTCCGCGGTTTCCAGTTCCGGGATCCCCACGATGGACGGCGCGGAGGCATCGATGCCAGAGAGATGAGGGCATACATCCACCTGAGCCTTGCGGTCAGCGAACTGGCCAAGGAAGTCGCCTACGCAAGTCCCAAGCCCCAGCAACAGGAAAATGAGGCCTACGCTTTCCGCTGCTGGATGCTCAGGCTCGGATTCATCGGGAAGGAATTCGAGATGACTCGCAAGGTGCTGATGAGCAATCTCGAAGGCAACTGCGCCTGGCGGTGAGGATGACACCAACCAAGCCTGGCAAATTGCAGGGGGAAGAAAGCCTGGCCGGGGAGACCCGGCTTCAGGCGGTGAAGGGAGGTGAATGGATTTGAACGAATACAGAGTGATGATCACGGAGACCTTTCAGAAAACCGTGATTGTAGAAGCCAGAGACGAGGAGCAGGCGATTCGCCGCATAAGAGACGCCTGGAATAATACCGAATGCGTTATGGAGCCTGAATGCTTCTCCGGAGTCGAATTCTATGTAGCGGGAGAGACTGGAACAGAAGAGAAACGCCTTCCCCGCATTGAAAGCAAGAATGGGGCTGAGGGGGTGAATTGGAATGAGCAATAAGTCCTTCAGCTACGTGCTGGCCTACGGTTCAAACCTGAGCCGTGATCGGATGAAGCGACGCTGCCCAAGCAGTAGGGTGGTGGGGACAGCTGATATCTTAGGCTATCGTATTCTGTTCAAAAAGAGCATGACGGGCGCGTATGCGACCATAGAGCAGGACGCGAATTGGAGCGTGCCCGCAGTAGTATATCGGATCAATGCCGCCGACGAAATACGGCTCGATCGCTTTGAAGGCTGCCCGACCTACTATTATAAGCACCATTTCATCCTGCGGATCAGGAGGACCAATGGTCGAAAGACGACGGAGCTTTGCAGCGCCTACATCATGCACGAGGACCGGCTGCTTGGGAAACCTGACATGGACTATTTCAGGCTTATCGATCAGGGTTATGCACAGTACGGATTTGACCTCAGCGTGCTCGATGAAGGGCTGGCGGCCAGCATTGGGAAGAAGGCTGCTGAGGAGTACATTAGAAAATATCTGAACCAGGAAGTCAACCGGGAGCCAGAACAAGAAGGGAGTTGACCAGAGTGAAGCTGTATGTTGCCTATGGTTCTAATCTGTCCGTCCGGCAGATGGACAGGCGCTGCCCCGAGGCAAAGGTGGTCGGGAAGGCCATTTTGCACGATTGGAAGTTGGTGTTCAAGCTGCATGCGACGATTGAGCCGAGCAAGGATGAGAGCGTCCCTGTGCTGATCTGGAAGATTAGCGAAATGGACGAGCAGCATCTGGACACCTATGAGGGCTGGCCGTCCTACTACGGAAAGCAGAATTTAGAGCTGACAATGACCGACCTGAACGGCAGGAACCCGCGTCTCGTCACAGCTATGGTTTACATCATGACAGAAGGGCACAAAGCTCGAATGCCGATGAGGGGCTACGTCGATGTGCTGGTTGAAGGCTATGAGCGCTTCAATTTCGATAAGAATATCCTTCGTCGGGCCCTCATGGAAGCCCAGGACGCAGAGCGGAGGGAGGCTGAGAGCTATGAATTTTCCTGATCGAAAGACTGTTGATTACCTTCGCCAACAGTTCCCCGTAGGATGCAGGATTGTGCTGGACTGCATGGACGATCCCTTTGTGTCTATCCCACCAGGCACACAGGGGACCTGCAGGGGAGTGGACGATGGCGGAAATGTAATGGCTGCCTGGGATTGCGGATCCTCCCTCTCCATCGTCTATAAGGCCGACCGCGCCCACCGTGTGGCCAGCGAGGAGGAGATCAAAGTCTCTCTCAACTGGCTGGGGAAGCAGCAGAAGACTGCCGGGCACTGCCCCAGGTGTGGGAAGCCGTTGGACAGCTTTGAGCGCCACGCGCTGAGCAGAAGGGCGAACATCACAATCTGTGATGATTGTGGTGTCGCTGAAGCTCTGGAAGACGCCGGCATGATTCCGCGTCTGCCCCTGTCCGAATGGTGGTGCGTTCAGAACAACTGGGTGGTCTGATTTTCTGCGGGCACTCGTGCCGGTCGCCGTAGCGGCAAGACACTGCTATGATACAGCCCTGATTACGGTCAGGGCTTTTGGTCGTGTCAAACTACGTCAAAACGTATCGCCGAGGATGCTGTATATTCTCCTGCGCAGCCCCAATAGACGGTATAGTGTACAAAACGAAACAAGGAGGCAAGCCCCATGAAAAACAACACCTACTTCGATGAGATGTACCGGATCGGCCATGAATGGAGCGAAAAGCACGTCGCCCACGAGAAGCTGAAGGAAGAGATCATCAAGACCAGGGGCTGGGACAGCCCGGAGCTGAAGGCCTGGTACGCGGAGGAAGAGAAGATGAAGTTCCCCTTCAGCAACGGAGCGAACAAGGCCTACCGCGCATGGCGATACAGCCAGGGCGACGAGGTGATCATGGAGGACTTTTGCTGGGATGCAGAACGGCACGATTTCATCGATACGCTGCGCAAGGCGGGCATGAAGACTTTCGTTACCGTGAATCAGTCCACCGGCCTCATGGAGGACATCCACGGCTACATTGCCGAGGGATGCACACTGGAAGGCCCCTGCACCATCATCAAGAAGGACAATCGCTTCGGCGAGGAGACCGAGGAAAGCATTCAGGGACTTCGGTTCAGCCTGTGAGAACAGGCTGCCAGGGGAGGGTAGAGTGATGGAGAAAATGAAGCGTGAAGCAAGGCTGCTTGGCAACCTGGTGAATTGGATGGTTTCCCATGGGGAAGTCCTCCGGGAACAGATCCGGTCGAACGCCTATACCGGGGTACGGATTCGCACGATCCGCTGGAGCGGCAGAGTCTACACCGCCGTAGAGGTCGATGGCATGGTCTGTGAGCTGAGAAGAGAGGAGGAGTGAGCGTGCTGAAGGGCTATTTCACACGCAAGCCGCTAAACGGCGAAGAAGTCAAAACCGCCATCCGGGAAGCCAGAAGGATGCATGTTGGGGCCACTGAGATTGAGGTGTTGGAAAGGGTGGTCCTTCCCCTGGACGAATACCTCCATTTCCTGGACAACCTGAGCAGTGACTACGATTTCCTCAGGCCCTATGCCGATGAATCCATGTTCACGGAGAACAGCGCAAAGTGCGTGCTGGTCGGCGCGCCTGGTCAGCTTTGCCTGGCAGTCTGCCTTGAAGGCTTCGCATACGTGCGCTATGCCGCCTGGCCGTTCAGCGATAAGTATCAGCTGACGGCGCTGCTGAGCGATTAAGCTTCAGTTTTCCATGCCGCCGATTGCATTTTGCTCGGCGGTGTATTACTTATCAATCACGTATCGCCATTTACACCTGTCTCCCCGGCGGATCGTTTATACTGTCCTTGAACACAAGCGAAGGGAGCCGATCAAGATGACTCGACTTGAACGCAGGATGCGGGAAGCCCTTGAGGGCAACGAGCGCGAGGTGCTGGAAAAGTACAGCCGGGAAATAGCCCAGGAGCGCGACCGCAAGAACCACAGCCGCAACGCCTTCATCCGGCAGTGCTGCGAACAGCAGATCAGCCGCCTGCAGCAGGAGAAGCGGGAAATCGAAGCCGCTACCATCGACTGAGGGAAGGGTACAGCCACCACCACCACCGACCAGACCAATAAACGAGGAGGCCAACAGCATGAAACATACCACTACCACCGAGCAGAACCTCGCCCACATTGAGTGCCTGCGCACCCACGGCGCGAAAGTGCGCATCAACGGGGAACTGAAGGAGATCAATTCCTTCTTCTGGGATGGCGCGGTCAGCGAGTGCCTCACCAAGGGCTACAATGCCATCGCATATGAGCTGGTGATCCCGGAGACGGACGAGCCGATGCTTTTGGCTATATGGCGTGATGGTCACGTCGATAGCGGATCCGAGCGTCACGTCATCGACTGCATGGCGCAGTTCTGACAGCCCCTTCGCGAGGCTTTAAACAATCATCCAACCACCCAAGCCCGAAACAGGCCGGGTGGTTTTTTAGTGCGCTCTGCTCTTCTCTGCAAAACATACTGCCCCAAACAAGGAGTGATGAATAATGCTCACAACTACCTATGACCTGAATCTGTCGCCAGGCGGCGTGCCACTGATTATCCCCATCAGTCAGTACGATGCCGC
>JAFRFA010000206.1:0-10924 GCA_017434585.1 Mogibacterium sp.
GACGGCTCCCGCAAACAGCCGCACAGAGCAGCTTCAAGTCGGCGCGAATGGCGGCAGACCATATGAGCTCAAAGGGGATCGAAACGTTTCTATCTGGAATGATCTCGCGGCAAAAGAAAAACCCCAGCCGAGGCTGGGGTTAATGTGCTATCTACTCATGATAACAACACTACTTGGAAAACTTTGGTGCGTCTCCATCTACCGATACAGTAATACTGTCATCTTTTGTGCACGATTTGAGAACAGGATCCTCACTGACTTTAACAGATCCAATTTTTGCATCAGTGAACTTTGTGAAGCCTGTATCGTTGTGTGTCATAACAACAGGGTCCGGATCATCCACATCTGCATCATCATCGAGAGCCTTCACGGCTGCCTCGGCATATGCAGATCTAAGGTTAGCAAGGTCAGTTGACTGTCTAGCCTTCTCAAGCTGGCTTGTGAAAATCGGAATCGAGATTGCTACGAGCACGGCGATGATCGCTACTACGATCAGGAGCTCAGCAAGTGTGAAACCTTTCTGATTTCTCTTTCTCATGTTCTTTCCCCTCCATTAGATATTTATTTTAGTTTGCTGGTTCGGATAACAGATTTGCATCCGAAAGTTTCTTCATTTATCATGTTACATTCATGCAGTTACATTAAAGTTATATCTTTTTAAGCTGCTTTCCGTTATGCCTCTTTTGCCCCTACTCGAAGTCCTCAAGCTCGACAGGTTCGGCTGTCTCGGCCTTGTCTTCAGGGAGCGCGGAGTCGGCCTGGCCTCCCACCATGGTCTCGTAGAAGGTTCCCTGCAGGGTCACGGACGTGATGCCGTTTTCGACGCTGCAGCTCATGTCTCCTATGAGGCATCTGTAATCGCCCGATGTGAGGTTCTTTATGATGCTCTCGGCGGAGTCATAACTCGCGGTCGTAAAGTTGAGCGTGAAGTTTCGCCTGATCTGGTCGCCCTCTCTTGTGACCTCGTCGAAGGTGATCGTATAGTCAGGCACATCTGCCAGCACCGTGTGCAGGAAGGCCGTTTCAGGCTTGCTGCTGTTGTAGCTTCCCATCTTCTGCAGAAGGCCCGTGCTGCCCGATCCGTTGAGCTGATCTTCCATCTTCTGTATCCTCGCGGCTCTCGCCTGAGCTATGTCAAGATCGCTCTGAAGCGTCGCTGCTTCTGCGTTCGCCTCATCAAGCGCTTTATTGATGTTGACGTAGATCAGTCTGTAAAATACGAGCCCGATCAGCATGACCGCCAGAACTATAAGGAGGACCTTTTCTTTTGTCGAGAAGTTTCTGCTCATTATCTTCATTTCTCTGCGCCCTCCTCATTCAGATATACTATGAAGGATACAGCTACCATTCCGTTGTCCTTCGTGCTGCCCTTGTCGGCGGTGTTTATCACGCAGCGGTCCACGAGGGATTCCTTTTCGAGAGCAGCCGCTATCTGGTTGAGCTCTGCGAGCGATGATCCGCTGACATTAAGGGTCATCACGTTGCCGGTGATCTCCCAGCCGTTTACCGCTCCGCTGCTTACCACGGACTTCTCGACCAGCCTCATGACCTTGTCGCGGTCGACCCTGCTGAGTTCCTCTGCCGTCATGCCGTCAGTGGTGTAGTGGGCGTACTCCTCTTCTATGTTGCCGTGAGACTCGATCGTCTGATTGGCCTCATCGAGCTGAGCCCTGAGATCTTTTATCCTCGCGTTGGCGCTGCTGAGGCGCACAAGAGGCATTATCACAAAGAACACGAGAAGAAGTATCGCCAGGATCATGCACAGTATCAGTTTTCTGAGGCCGTCCTTCGACTTCAGAAAGCTCTCCTTCTGAGGCACCAGATTGATAGATGTCTTGGTGGGCACCTTATTGCGCGGTATCTTGCCGCTGCTGCCGCCCAGGCTTATCTCCTTATTTAAATCAAGTTTAGCCACTTATCTGCCCCCCTGTCATTCACACGCGATGCCTATAGCCTGTACGAAGCTGTTGCAGTCAGGGATGTCGTCCCCGTCGTGCACCAGCTCGGATGCCGTATGCAGCCTCATGTCGAGCATGCCTCCTATCGCCTCGTTGAGCGGATGGATCATCGCTCCGCCTCCGCACATCCACATGTCCGAAATAGTGCTGTCAGGATTGCTGAACCTGTAGAAGTTCATGGCCCTCATGAGCTCTACCGCTATGTTGTCGTAGGACTCGCGGCACTCATCGCGCTCCAGGCAGCCTTCAAAATTGCTCAGTATGTAGGTGTGAGCGGTATGCTCATCGACGCTGTACAGATCAGCTACCACCCTGACAAGAGATGACAGGCCGTATTCGATCACTCGCGTCGCGTCGTGTCTGTCGCCGTTGAACATGTACATGCGCGTCGCCTCATAGCCGAGGTCGATGATGCAGAATTCCTTTGTGTACTTGCTGAGAGCCTCATACTGCCCGCGGATCAAAGTGATGTACGAGCATATCGAAGGAGCCGCTTTTTCGAGCCTGAGACCGGCCTTTCTGAGCATCTCGGCCGCCTCGTCGATGACCGCCCTTTCGGCTCCCACCGCCATCAGGTTCAAAGTCTCTTCTTTCTCCTCCTCTTCGCCCGCATTATCCTCCTGACCGTCAGCTTCTGCGGCCCCCTCTTCAGGCGCCTCATGCTCGTCAGAAAGTACAGCGTAGTCGAACACGTAGTCCTTTACCTCTCCCGTTATATAGTCGTTGAACTCGAACGGAAGGTTGTACACCAGCTGGTCGGTAGTCATCATAGGCATCCTGACGTTCTTGATGTATACAAGTTCGTTCGGCAGTACGAGAGCCGCGCGCGAAGCCCTTATGCCATTGTCCTTAAGCGTTGAGCTGATCAGTCCGCTCATCGTGTCGGCGGATGTGACCCTGCCCTCGCGCAGAAGGTTCTCAGGCATCTTGACGGCAACAGCATCCGTTACGACATTGCCGTCAACAAGCGCAAGCTTGAGCCTGTCAGTGCCTATGTCGATTCCAAGCATTTGTTTGTTTGCCATTTCTTTCTCCCATCATTTAGATCAGAAGCGCCATGTACATGTCCACAAGGGGCTGTCCGAACAGCAGCATCATCGCTGAAGCTGCAGCCAGCCACGGCCCGAACGGGAACGCGCTTCCCTTTTCTGATGATTTGTTGAACAGATAGTTATATATGAGCCCGCACAGGCAGGCTATTATCAGCATGAAGAGCGTGCCGGTCAGACCCAGATACAGCCCCGCGACGCCCACGAGCTTGATGTCGCCGCCGCCCAGTGTCTCGCGCCCCATGGCCCGGTCGAGCACGAGGGATATCGCCAGCAGACCGCCTCCGAACAAAAGGCCCGCTCCGGCGTAGTACGCGAAGGTCTTCCATCCCGTGAAGAGGAAGGGCTCTGCCGCGATCCATGCGATCACCGACGCTATATGGCAGCCGTCCGGTATGACCATGGCTTCTATGTCCGTAAGCGTGAGCACGAAGAGCGCTGCCAGAAATACGTAATTCCTGAGGCACAGTATGCTGAAGTCGAACCTCAGCAGGCAGGCTGCCGTTATTATGCCGAACAGAAGCTCTGTGACCGGGTATCTGGCTGGTATGCTCTCGCCGCAGTACCTGCACCTTCCCTTTGAAGCCAGCCAGCTCACAAGCGGGATCAGGTCTTTGAAGCCCAGCACATGCCCGCAGCTTGTGCAGTGGCTGCGTCCCTTAAGTACAGATTCGCCGTGCACATAGCGCCAGGCGACGCAGTTGAGAAAGGATCCCATGCATGTCCCGAACACGAACGCGACTGCGACGCTGAAAACCAGGATCGGTCTGAATTCGTAAATACTCATGATCCGTATGCGTCTCCTGTCCAGCCGTCGCCTTTGTTCCAGACCGCGCAGTGATCCTCGTCGGCGAAGACGAAGTAGTCTATATCGCCCGCATCGTCCGTGCCGTAAAACGCGACCGTTCCGTCGTAATCCTTTGTAGTGGAAGTGCCGCGGCGTATATCTACCTTTTCTGTCACATATACGCAGTCGAGCGGCTTGCCGTTCACCCTTATCCCTATCTTTTCGGGTTCGGGGTCGCCTTCTTTTGCTTTTTCAAGTATGTTCCTGCGAGCCTCTTCGAGGCGCTCCCCGGCATACGCAGCATTGAGCCTCGTGCGCCTTGCCGCATCGCGGCTGTGGAGACCGCAGACGAGCTCGAATATCCCCTGCTCGTTTCTGATCATGTAGACGTTGCCGTGAGCCGGACATATGTCCTCTCGCGCCGGCATCACCTCGTCGAGGGTCTTCTGCGCCTCTTTGACGCTGCTCTCGTCGTAGGTGTCCAGGTATTCTATTTTCAGTCCGTCTCCCGCGGATTTTATAGCCTGATCGCACGCGATGCACTGCGACTTGTAACGGAACGCCTTCCACGAAGGTATCGACAGTATGACGACCATCACAAGAATCAGCAGAGATAGTATCACAAGTATGCGCGCTGTTCCTCCGCGTTCTTCAAGCAGTTTAGTCATCTTACATCCCGTTGTACATTGAGAACATGGCTACGTAGATCGCGATTACTATGTAGCCCGCAACGGCGCCCATGAATACGAGCGTCGCAGGTTCGAGCTTGGCGAGAGCCGCGGCCGTAGCCGATTCGAGTTCTGAATCATAGTAGTCTGCCGTCATCTTGAGAGTCTGCTCGAGCTCGCCGCTCTCTTCGCCTACCGCCACCATGTCGGTCAGAATGTCAGGCAGGCAGCCCGATTCCCTGAGGCTTCTGCCGAGGCTCTTTCCTACCTCGAGCTCGCCCGACAGCTTGCCCACCTCCGTACTGATATAGTAATTGGACAGCGTGCGCGCTGTGATGTTGACGGCCTTTGTGATCGGAAGCCCCGCTCCGAGCATCATGGTCATCGTATTTGCGAACTGGCTGGCCGCGCTCAGCACGTTGATCTCGCCCAGAACAGGCAGCTTCAGCGCGAGCTTGGCCAGGTTCATCCTGCCCTTTTCGGTGTTGCCGTAGAGCTTGATGCCTATGACTATGGCAGCTATGATGATCAGCAGTATGAGCCAGTTGTTTCTGAAGAAGTTGGATATAGAAATAAGAGATCTCGTGATGGCCGGAAGCTCGTTGCCCTGGTCGGCGAATATGGCTGTAAACGTAGGCACCACCTTTACCATCAGGACTATGACCACTGCCACGGCAAGCGTCAGAACGAATGCCGGATAGATCATGGCTCCGCGCACCTTGCCTCTGAGCTTCAGCTGCTTGGTGTAGTGCTCGCTTACAGATTCGAAGGCAGCGTCAAGATTGCCGGCCTCCTCGCCGGCGCGTATGGATTCAAGGAAGGTCAGAGGGAAGAGCCCCTCGCCCCTTTCCGTGAAGCTGGCCGCCAGAGAGCGTCCCGACTCGACATCGTTCGCGACCTCGTTGAGCACGCTCTTGAGGGTCTTGTCGGTCATCTTCTGAGCGATCAGGCGTACCGTTCTCGAGATAGGTATGCCGGATTTCAGAATGACCGCGAACTGGCTGCACATGAGCGTGAACGCCTTGTCGTTGAGCTTCTTGCCCCCGATGTCGCTTCCGAGAAAATTGCCTATCACGCCCTTTTCGCCCACAGCATCAAGCTGGAGGACTATAGGGTATGACTCCTTCAGCCTCGATGCGGCGTCCATCTGGTTGTAGCCCTCGATGACTCCCGAGATCTTCTTGCCGTCGCTGGACAGCGCTGTGTAGTTGAATGTTTCCATCGATGATTCCTCAGCTTAAGTGTTCAGTAGCGGCATTATCATGCGTTCTTTTTGACGTAATCCGTATCGTGCGAATACTGGAGCGCGACATCCTTGGAGACCACGCCGGATCTGACGAGCTTTACAAGAGCCTGATCCATCGTCTGACCGCCGATCGCGGCACTGGTCGCGATCGCGTTGACGATCTGAGGCGTATTGCCGTTTCTGATCAGGTTCCTGATGGCGTCTGTCACTACCATCATCTCGCACGCAAGAGCCCTGCCTCCTGTCTTTTTAGGCAGAAGCTGCTGCGTGATGACGGCCTGAAGCACCATCGAAAGCTGGAGCCTGATCTGCGTCTGCATCCCTTCCGGGAACACCTGAACGATACGGTCGACCGCATCGGACGCGCTTCCGGTATGGAGTGTTCCGAAGACAAGATGGCCTGTCTCGGCTGCGGTTATCGCTGTCTCGATGGTCTCGCGGTCTCTCATCTCGCCGATGAGTATGACGTTAGGATCCTCGCGGAGCGACGCCCTGAGACCGGACGCGAAGCTCTTTGTGTCCTTGCCGACCTCTCTTTGGTTGATGGCGGCTTTATCCGGTGTATACATGTATTCCACAGGGTCCTCAAGAGTGACAATGTGGCATTTTTTTGTATGGTTGATATAGTCGAGCAGAGCAGCGAGCGTGGTCGACTTACCGGAGCCCGTCTCTCCTGTTACAAGGACGATCCCCTTATGGAGACCCGGAAGGTTGAGAGCCGCCGGCGGAAGGCCGAGGCTGTCAAGCTGCGGGATGCGGTCCGAAAGCAGCCTCAGAGCCGCGGACGGGTGCCCCTGCTGCCTGAAGATGTGGATACGGCAGCGGTTGCCTGCGTATGTATGCGCAGCGTCGAGCTCGCCCGTTCTGACGTATTCTTCGTAGCCCGTCTCTGAAAGCGCAAGCTCCTTCGCGTACCTTACACAGTCTTCGGGGCTGAGTACGTCTTCATACATGTTCTCGAGCTGACCGTCCCTGCGGTATTTCGGAGGGAGCCCGCAGATCAGATGTATGTCGGATGCTCCGTCCGCTCTTGCCTTAAGGACCATTTCTTCTATAGTCTGCATTTTGATTCCTCCCGTATGCCCCTTATCAAATATCTTCGTAGATCACGCGCTGGACCTCTTCTGAAGTGGTGACGCCCTGTTCAACAAGGCGGACCGCGTTGTCTTTAAGTGATGTAAATCCGCTCTTTGGATCGAGCAGTGCATTTTCTATGGCCTCCCTGCCGGTGCCGGCAGCTATCATGCGGCGAACCTTTATGGTGAGCGGAAGTATCTCGAACACTCCGGTCCTGCCGCGGTATCCGGTGTCGAAGCACTTAGGGCAGCCCTTGCCGCGGTAGAATACGCGCTCAGGATCGTAATCGAGCCCGAGATCGATCTGTTCCTCTTCGGACGGCTTATACGCCTCTCTGCAGTCAGGGCAGATCCGTCTGACCAGCCTCTGCGAGAAGACTCCCTTAAGAGCGCTCGCGACAAGATAAGGCTCGACGCCCATGTCGATAAGCCTCTCGATGGTTCCAAGAGCGTCGCTTGTATGTATGGTCGAAAGCACCACGTGACCTGTGATGGCTGATCTCATCGCTATCTCGGCTGTCTCGCCGTCGCGTATCTCTCCGACTCCGATGATATCGGGGTCCTGCCTCAGTATGGCCCTGAGGCCCGTGGCGAAGGTCATGCCCGTCTTTTCATTTATCTGGACCTGATTGACGCCGTCGACATTGTACTCGACTGGGTCTTCAAGCGTGATCAGGTTGACGTCGCGCTTATTGAGGTCGTTTATCATGGCGTACATCGTTGTGGACTTACCTGAACCGGTAGGACCTACTATCAGGATCACGCCATTTTTGATCTTTATGAGTTTTTCGTACTTTTCTATGTCGTCTCCGATCAGTCCGATAGAGGAATGATCGAGGTTGCCTGCTGTCTTGTCTAGGAGCCTGGCTACTATCTTTTCGCCGTAGACAGTAGGAAGAGTGGATACACGAAGGTCTATATCCTTGCCCTGGACCTTGACGTTGAAGCGTCCGTCCTGAGGCACGCGCCTCTCGGTTATATCCATGTTGGACATGACCTTGATGCGCGAGATGACCGCAGCCTGAAGCTCGCGCGGCACGGTAAGGACGTCTCTCAAAAGACCGTCTATACGCATGCGCACCGAGAACTCCTCTTCTCTGGGCTCCATGTGTATGTCGCTTGCGCGTTCTGTGACCGCGCGCTCTATGATCGAATTGACGAGCCTGATGGCCGGAGCCTGGTTCGCGCTGTCCTCTCCGATCAGGTTGGATGAGAACGCTGCATCTCTGTCGTCGTCGTCATCTCCCGACAGAGCCGCCTCGCGCTTCATCTCTTCTATGGCCTTTGCTGCGCCTTCGTTTCCGTAAAGGATCTGGATCGAACGCTCTACGGCGTTGGACATCGCGATCATCGGAACGACCTTGCGGTGCACCGTCTTTCTGACTTCTTCGATAGCATAGAAGTTCAGAGGATCGGACATGGCAAGATAGAGCTCGTCGCGGATTATCCTGACCGGAACGACCTGATACTGCTTCGCTATATTGGCAGGCACGACCTGCGCCAGCTCGGTAGGGATATTGATCTTGTTAAGATCGATGAATTCGATGCCGAGCTGCATCTGCAGGGCCTCGATCATCTCGAGCTCCGTGATGTAGCCTTCTTCCTGGAGCACCGTGCCAAGGCGCTTGCCCGAGCCCTTCTGCTTGGCAAGAGCCTCTTCCAGCTGTTCCTGTGTTATAAGCCCTGCGGCGATAAGGATATCGCCCAGTCTTTTAGGCCTTTTGCTGCCGTTTCCGTTGCCGCCGGTAGTCTCGATAACTGCCATATCTCAAAACCTCAATAAAAACATTCCCCCACATTCTTATACATCAAAGATTATATTCACATTTTGAACACATTTCAATAATATAGGCCGCAGATGGTCCGGGCCTTAACACTTTTATAAAAAAGGACTGCATCGCTGCAGCCTTTTCTGTCTCTTAACTATCTAGCGCCTCCTCGACTTCATCTTCTTTTTGCGCTCGTACATATCCTGATCGGCTCTCTTGAACACGCTCTCTATCTCGCTGTCGCGCTTCGGATCAAAGATCGCATATCCTATGGCCGCGGATATAGCCTTCCAAGGCTCTTTTTCCTTGCCGGCCTTTTCGATCTCGTCCGAAAAGGCTTTCTTCAACTCGTCCAGATGCTCGTAGTCGTGGTTCTCGAGCAGAACTATAAACTCGTCCCCTCCGATCCTGAATACAGGCGAGTGCACGAAGACCGAGCATATCAGCTGGCACAGCGCGCATATCGCTTCGTCGCCCTTGTCGTGTCCGTATTTGTCGTTTATCCTCTTGAGATCGTTGAGGTCGACCATAGCGAGCCCGAATCTCGCGCTTCCGTCTGCAATCTCGCGCCTGAGCCTTTCGGTCTCAAGATCGTAGGCCCTCTTGTTGCGGATCTTGGTAAGCGCGTCTATATTGGCCGCCCGGTCCATAGCGTCCGCGTGTTCTCTTGTTGCGATAAGCTTGGTCGTGGCATCGAGTATGCTGGCGATGTGATCGTTGATGTTCTGCTCCATCTGCTTCATGGAGTCAGCCAGCGCCTCGATCTCATCGCCTGTGCGAATGTCGAGCTGCGAGAACTCATGCCGCACCGTTGACCTCTCTCCGCTCCAGTATTTTTCGGAGGTGTCAGAGAGTTTGTTAATAGGTTCTATGAGCATCCTGTCGATCAGCCTCAGACTGATCAGGATGAATACAGCAGCCACCGCCAGAAGAGCCGCGAACTCGAGCAGCAGGAAACGGTTTCTCTGCTGCATCTCAGCGTTCATCGATATATCGGTTCCGGCAAAGGCGACAAGCTCGCCGTCACAGAACACGGGGCTTCCAGCGGCAACTATCCACCCATACTCTTTGGTATTCGTGACATCCGGAGCGATCCCATTTTCGGGATCCTCCAGAGCCTTGCGGTCCACATCATATATGACCGCATCGAAGCACCCGGGCTCGCAGATCTCATGGTGCGAGGCATCTACAAGATACACCGTCGCTTCAGAATCCGTATCGAGCCAGACCAGATATACGGCCTGAAGATTATTGTTGTCCTGGATCATCCTGAGCTTTTGCTGGGTCTCTTTGAACTCCGCGGTATCCTTGATGTGCTGATACCGCTGCAGATACGCCTCAAACTCGGGCGATCCCCATTCATCAGAGCTTACCTTCTCATCGGTCGAATCGTATATCTCCATCACCTGATCCCTGATAAGCTTCACCTGCTGAGGATCGACAGATTCGGCAGCGGTTTTGGATAACTGACGGGACCTGTTTGTATACAATGTGCGCGTCACGTCGGTGAGACTCTTGTAGCTGAAGAATCCCGCAACCAGCATCGTTGCCACTATAACAGTGACAATAAGCAAAACGAGCTTCTTTTTAAGAGAGAATTTTGCTTTGCCGTTTTCCATTTGCCGCGCCCCCTTTCTGCGTGAAGCAAGACTTCATTTAAGAGGTTTACATTTTATATTAAATCAAGAATAGGCCGGCAGTTCAAGTCTGAAATCAGAGCATTATCCGCCGCGCTTCTTCAGTCTCATAATAATTATGGGATCGGCCTGATGGATCAGTCTTTTTTCATATAAAAAAGACTGCATCGCTGCAGTCTCAGTTGGAGGCGACACCCGGATTTGAACCGGGGGTGAAGGTTTTGCAGACCTCTGCCTTACCACTTGGCTATGTCGCCATATTGCGAAGGGACCCGTCCGAGTCCCTTCTCTGTCTTGGCTAGGGTAGCAGGATTCGAACCTGCGAATGACGGAATCAGAATCCGTTGCCTTACCGCTTGGCTATACCCCATCAGCATGAATATTGTAGCACATGTGTACGACTTGTAAAAGAGAAAAGTTGGGGTGGATGGTGGGATTCGAACCCACGAATACTGGAGCCACAACCCAGGGTCTTAACCACTTGACGACACCCACCACGCTCTTAAAAAAAGTGGCGACCGGGAACGGGCTCGAACCGTCGACCTCCAGCGTGACAGGCTGGCATTCTAACCAGCTGAACTACCCGGCCGCATATGGTGGGACCAATAGGGCTCGAACCTATGACCCCCTGCTTGTAAGGCAGGTGCTCTCCCAGCTGAGCTATGATCCCATGTTGGTAGCGGCGACTGGACTTGAACCAGTGACCTTCCGGGTATGAACCGGACGCTCTAGCC
>JAFRFA010000207.1:0-8204 GCA_017434585.1 Mogibacterium sp.
ACCTGATCCATGGTCATGCCGTACTGAGCTGCGAAGTCCTCCATGAGCTTCTTGATCTCTTCTTCGTCTGCCTCGAGTCCTTCGAGTCTGATGATGTTCTTGAGGAGGATCCTTGTCTTTACTCTCTTCTCGGCTTCAGGCTTCGTCTCTTCTCTGACTTCTTCGATGGTCTTGCCTGTCCACTCCATGTACTGCTGGAGTCCGAGTCCCTGAGCAGCGAGGCTCTGGTTCATGTCGTAGAGCATGTTGTCGATCTCGCCTGTGATCATGACCTCAGGCACCTCGATGTCGTTCGACTCGTAAAGCTTCTCGAGAGCTCTGTCCTTCATTACCGAAAGATCCGTCTCGCTCGCCTGCTCCTGGAGTTTCTTCTTGAGGTCCTTCTTGTACTCTGCCAGAGTCTCGAACTCGCTCACATCGCTTGCAAGCTCGTCGTCGATCTCAGGCAGGATCTCTTTCTTGATCTCGTGGATCCTGCACTTGAACACAGCAGGCTTGCCTGCGAGCTCTTCAGCGTGATAGTCTCCAGGGAATACGACCTCTACGTCGCACTCATCGCCAGGCTTCTTTCCTTCAAGCTGCTCTTCGAACCCAGGGATGAACTGTCCCGATCCGAGCTCGAGCTCGTAATTCTCGGCTGAACCGCCGCTGAATGTCTCGCCGTCGACCGATCCTTCGAAGTCGAATACGAGAGTATCTCCCTTTTCGGAAGCTCTGTCCTCGACGTTCTCCATCCTTGCCTGGCTCTTCTGTACCTTTTCGAGCTCAGCCTTGACTTCCTTGTCGCCGATCTTCGTCTCGACCTTTTCGATCTCGAGGCCCTTATATTTCTTTACATCGATCTCAGGGAATACCTGTACGCTTCCTGTAAGAACGACAGGCTCGTCCTTCTTGATCTCAGGAGCATCGAATGAAGGCTGCGATACGACTTCTATGTCCATCTGCTTCAGAGCGTCGTAGTATCCGTCCTCGAGCAGTGCGTTGAGAGCCTCGTCCCAGAAAATGTCGTGGCCATAGTAGTTCTCGATGATCTTTCTCGGAGCCTTGCCCTTGCGGAATCCGTCAATAGAGAATCTTCCTCTGTTTGCGAGATATGCCTTGTTGAGCGCGTCAGCCCATTCATCCTTCGTGAATTCGATGCTGAATTTTACGACTCCGTTTTCCTTTGAAATCTGTGTTGCCTTCATTTGAAAATGTCCTCCGTGATTTATATTCCTTTATTATTATCTTACTCAAACGCCCTCTGGAGCTTCGATCTGTCTTCGGCTACGAGTTCGTATTTGTCCTGTATGAGTTCGGCGAGCTGCATGAAGTCGTCTTCGTCGCCGTAATACCACTCGATCTCGAGCTCGCAGATAGGCACCAGATGTCCGTCCATGTGATGGATCACTCCCTCGTCTATCGATATGCAGCTGATCGACTTTCCGGTATCCACCTTGAACTGCCTGCGCTGGTAATCCATGGATATGGTCCTTACAAGCTTCTTGTCGCCGGCAGCCTCGTGCAGCACCTCGTATGCGTCGCTCGAAATGAAGAGCTCGATGTCAGGATCGTCGGCGAACCTTTCGTCGTTGACCACCAGATTGAATTCCTCTCTCTGATGGAGTCCCTCCCTGACGTTCACATCCCACTTGATGGTGGCTGTGCAGCGGTCGTCCTCCTGACGTATCCTGTAGGCTATGCCCTTTTTGCGGAAATCGAAGTCGGCAGTATCGAAATACTCCGCGTGCATGTCGATCGCCTCGACAGCTTCGATCCCCATTTTGTTGATCTCGGCATTCTTCACGATCCTGTCGAATACAGTCGGATCGCTGAGTGCGTATTTGAATTCAGTTTCCATAATAACTCCCTCTGTGGCGTGCATCTGAAGCATAAACGCATCAGAGTACAAGCTTATTGATTGTACAAGAAAAGTTACTATTCTTCAAGTTTTAATAGGTGTATTTTGAAATCCGTGTCCCTGAACAGCATATCCGTCATGGCGATGAAGTTGTCCGACATGTCGCTCGCGTAATACCTGTCCGTGAATTCCGAGCCCGAGGCGAGCATGTGTCTGTCCGTCAGTATCTTTCTGGCCTCGCTCACGACCTCTGCCGATGAGCTGTACAGCCTCAGTCCCGGATAGAGCTTTCTGATGTGCCCCGCGACAAGCGGATAATGGGTACAGCCCAGTATGAGGTCGCTGAAGCCGCCCTCCCTGACGAAATCGTCCATGTAGTGCTTTACCGTAAGCTCCATGATATCCGTGTCCGTCAGGCCTTCCTCGACAAGAGGGACTATGGCAGGGCAGGCGGCGCTGCAGACCTTTATCTCAGGGTCGAGCGCGCGGAGCTCCCTGCCGTACACGTCGCTTCCTATCGTCGCCTTTGTGGCTATGACGCCCACATTGCTGCAGCCGTCCGATACGACCTTTCTTACCGTCGGTCCGATGACTCCTATGATCGGTATCGCCGGATAGCGCTCTCTGAGAGAGTCGAGCGCCAGCGCGGTGACGGTATTGCAAGCGATGAGTATCATCTTGGTATTGCGCGCGACCAGGTAATCCACGATCTGGGTGGCGAATTTGATTATGGTCTCGGGCGATTTCGATCCGTAAGGCGTCCTCGCGGTATCCCCGTAGTATATGACCTTCTCTTCAGGCAGCTGCCTGTGGAGCTCCTGCACCGAGGTCAGGCCGCCGAGTCCTGAATCGAACACTCCGATAGGCCTGTTATCCATTGCTTTCCTCCGAGGATTCGTATTTGGCGATTATGGCCTCGATGTCCCGGCGCATCTTGTTGAGCTCCTTGTTTGCATGCCCTTCGCTCTTTCCGATGAGCTGCATCAGCGCTACGCCGCTGTTTTTGAGGTCTCTGAAGGCAGGCGACATGGCAGCTTCCGATCTGTGATCGCCTGCGCCTGCACCGCCGCCCTGAGCCTGCTTTCTTATTACAGGCTTCACTTCGGCCTTCTGCAGCAGCTCGTTCGTCACAAGATCCCAAACCTCGCCGCTGTACGGAGCCACGGCTTCCTTTCCCGTCGCCTTTGCTGCTTCGGCAGCGAAGCTTTCCGTGACCTGATCTTCGCCGTGGTTTATGAATATCCTCGTCGATACGTTCGTCTTTTTTATCCACTCGAGCAGATGCGGCTCATCGGCGTGGCTGCTGAACGAGTCTATCCTCGCGATCTCTGCTTTGACCTGTATCTCCTCTCCGAAGAGCTTGACTACAGGCGCTCCGTCGAGCAGTTTCGCTCCGACGGTGCCCTGGCTCTGGTAGCCGACGAAGAGCACGGTGCACTCAGGTCTCCAGAGGTTGTGCTTCAGATGATGCCTTATGCGGCCCGCCTCGCACATGCCCGAGGCCGAGATGATGACCTTCGGAGTCAGGTCATCATTGATGGCTTTCGATTCATCGCTCGATACCGAAAGCTTGAGATCCGGGAAAGTCACCGGATTGACGCCCGATCTCAGAAGCTCTATGGCCTCCTCATCGTAGTAGTCATACAGCTCGGTGCTGTATATGTTGGTCGCTTCGACGGCGAGCGGGCTGTCGACCACTACCGGGAAGTTCGCGTGGTTCTTGACCAGGCCTTTTTCCTTGATGATCCTGATGAAGTAGAGCAGCTCCTGTGTCCTGCCTACCGCGAATGCCGGCACCACGAGGTTGCCTCCCCTGTCCAGCGTACGCTGTATTATGTCTGTCAGCAGATTTTCGTAGTCAGGCGCTTCAGGGTGAACGCGGTCTCCGTATGTGGATTCGCAAACGATGTAGTCAGCGTGGAGCGGGTCCTGAGGCTCCTTGATGAGAGGCTTCGCCACGTTTCCGATGTCTCCGGAGAAGAGTATCGTCTTTTCTACGCCGTCCTCATTCAGGGAGAACAGAACGCTGGAGGAGCCGAGCAGATGCCCCGCATCGGTATAGCTTATGTTTATGCCGTCGAACACCGGGATATCCGTTCCGTAGCCCGCCGTTTTGAATAGCGGGATGGTGTTCATGACATCATCCATCGTGTAAAGAGGCTCGTATTCTTCGGCGCCCGCTCTCTTACCCTTGCGGTTTCTCCACTGCATTTCGAATTCCTGTATATGCGCGGAATCCTTGAGCATTATCTCGCAAAGGTGTTTGGTGGCCTCGGTCGAATAGATCGGCCCGGAATAGCCGTTGGCGACCAGGAACGGGAGCTTGCCCGTATGGTCGATGTGAGCGTGCGTAACGACGACAGCGTCGATGTCAGAAGGGGATACCGGTATCTCGATGTTCTCGAACAGATCCGCGCCCTGCTCCATTCCGCAGTCTACGATGATGTTCTTGCCGCAGGCCTGAAGAAGCGTGCAGGAACCTGTGACTTCGTGAGTTGCTCCGATAAACGTGACTTTCATTATATTATTCCTCCGTTATCGATGGATATACTGTCAGGGATTTGACCCTGCCGTAAAGATTTACATAAATTAACAACTTATTATAGCATGATTGCGCTGTGTACGCGCTTATTCAGCAGAAAAATATTTTTTGAAAAATATTAGCACTCGCTATTGACGAGTGCTAACAAAAGTGCTATAGTGTGCTTGTCAACGAAAAGAAGCGGCCGGACAGGGCCGCGCAGTCAATGAAAAAAGATCATTTGAATAAGGAGGCACACTATGTTTTATCCAAAACTTTTCAACGATGATTTCTTCGATGATTTCATGGGATTCGACTTCCCTCGTCTCAGAAACGATGATGTTGAGAGAAAGCTCTACGGCAAGCACGCAACAGGCCTGATGAAGACAGACGTCCGCGACAAGGACGGCAACTATGAGCTCGATATCGACCTGCCGGGCTTCAAGAAAGACGAGATCACTCTTTCACTCGACAACGGCTACCTCATCGTAGGCGCCTGCAAGGCACTCAACGAAGAGGAGAAAGACGACAGGGGCACACTTCTCCGCCAGGAGCGTTACTCCGGCGCAATGCAGAGAAGCTTCTACGTTGGAGAAGGCCTGGACGAGAACGACGTGAAGGCGAAATTCGAGGACGGCGTCCTGAGACTCTGCTTCCCTAAGGAAAAAGAGCCTGAGCTGCCTGAGAAGAAGACCATCATGATCGAAGGCTGATAAAAGAAAACCTCTCATCTCTCATATTTAATACCTTCATACGTTATAACTGAAAAAGATTCTTTCAAAGAGCGATCCCGGCCTCGCGGCCGGGATCAGTTTTTTGTGTCTTTTATCTGATTTTTTCTAGAATCCGAGCATGTCGTTCACCAGTATCACGTGGATACGGTCCTTGTGGCGAGAGTATCTCGTGATCAGGAACTGGCAGCATATGGTGTCAGGGCTCTTGCAGTCCATGCACGAGCCTGTCTTTGAGCAAGGCGTATCTATGCCGAATCTCTGTGCATTCGTCGGAGCTGCCACGTTGCGCGCCCTCTTCATCGCCCCGTCGAGATCATCGCATATCTTGTTCATGCCGGCGATGACTATCACCTTCTCAGGTCCGTGAGCTATCGCCGATACTCTGTTGGCGTTGCCATCTATGTTGACGAGCATGCCGTCCTCCGTCATGGCATTGGTGCTCGTCAGGAACACATCAGCCGAGTACGCGGCGAGCGCGGCGGCTTTCTTGTCTTCCATCTGGTCCCTGTCGACGAAGTTGTAATCACCCTTCTTCAGGGCTTCGACAAGACCGATCTCGTGGGCGCTCATCGCTCCTCCCATCGTGACCGTGCTGCCTTTTTTTATCAGGCCTAGCGCGGTCCTGAGAGCCTCATCCCTGTCCTTCGCGTAATAGCCCGTCATGTTTCGGCTTTCAAGGCCCTTTATGACCTTCTGCGCCAGCTTTTCATTCCTCTTTACTATATTAGCGTCCATTTGTCCCTCTCCTTTCAGGATGCATCACATATTCTTCAGCATCTCCATGACTATCCTGCTCGAATTGTCGGCTGCTGTGTCGCCGAAGTTATCAAAGCTCTCATGAGCTTCACCGTCGGCCTTATCGGACATCGCCCTTATGACGACGAACGGCGTATCGTACTGATCGCACACCTCCGCTACAGCGGCGCCCTCCATCTCGCAGGCGATCGCTTCGAAGTCCTTCTCGAGTCTGTCGGCATAATCACCGGAAGAGACGAACTGATTTCCCGAAGCTATGGTCCCCCTGTGGACGTTTTCTTTGCCCACGACATCGACAGCCGACTTATATGCCAGGTCTGCAAGTTCAGGATCGCTGTAGAAGTATCCCTTTTCTCCGACTTCCTCGCCGGTGTTGCCGTATGTCCATTTGAAGCCTTCGTCCGTCACGGTCCCGTAGTCGTGCTCGACGTATCTGTCGCCTATGACCTCATCGAGGACCTTCGTCTTATCGCCAGTGCCGCCGGCTATTCCCGTGAATATGACTTTCGAGATTTTGTGTTCGTTGAGCATGGCAGTAGCCACGGAAGCCGACAGAACCATGCCGATGCCGGACTTCGCTATCACCACGTTCTGTCCGCAGAGCGTTCCGACGTGGTATTCGACTCCGCCTATGGTATCCACATGATCTATTTTTGCCTCGTCGATGAGCATGTCGATCTCGTTATCCATCGCGGATATCAGGCCTATGTATTCCTTGTCTTCCATCGCGTCACTGGCCTTCTGTATCTTGCCTCCGCATGCGCAGAGCATGGCGGATACGGCCGCGATCAGCATCAGCGCGATGATCCGTTTCATTTTACTGTCTTTCCTCTTCATTACCGTTCCTTCTGCTTCCTCCGGCCTGAGGCCCGATCTCTTTTTTCAGCGCTTCCTTTATCCTGTCCTTTTCGCCCTTTACGTAGTTACTTACCCCGGTGTTCTTCACTTCGCTGCCCTTTACAACGTCCTTTACGGCATTGTACTTATCGGCTACGGATACCACCGCGCCTTCTATCGAGTTCGGAGCCTTGCTGTCACCGAGCGGCCACATGTGCCTCTCGATTATGTCTTCGGCCTTCTCGGGCAGCTCGCTCACTATCTCTTTCGCAACAGCCACAGATTCCTTCGGATGCTCCGCGACGGCCTCCCTGTCGGAAGAGTACTTGCTGCCTCTTCCGATCATCCCGAGATCGTGGCACAGAGAGCCTATGACGACCGCCGGGATACTGACCTTTATGTTGAGCTTTCTCAGGGCATAGCATATCATGACGCTCGAAAAGGCCACCCTGAAGGTGTGCTCTCCGACTGTCGCCCACTGGTGGTGGGTCTGATCGAAGGCCTGCTTCATCTCGTCAGAAGACAGGACTTCGCTCCCGTATTCCTGCAGATCGCTTTTGATGCGCTCCCTGCGGTCCTCGCGCTTCTCGCGGATCTGCCTGTGTATCGTGCTTTCGTAGTATGGTGATCTCATATTTCCTTGATATATCAGATTTCAGCGCCGGTCAGAACAGCCGTATGCTACATCAGCGGAGATATCATCTTGGCCACAGGGCCGACCACCTTGTAATAGGCGGCTTCGTTCTTGAGACTCTCAGGAGTTACCTCTCTGCACTCCGAAAGAGTATCCTGATAATCCTTCTCGATATCCGCTATGCAGTCCGTCTTATACATGTACGTCGCGCATTCGAAGTGATGGTACAGGCTCCTGTAGTCGAGGTTTATCGTGCCGACCACCGCCTTGATATCATCGCTAACGAAGACCTTGGCGTGCACGAAACCAGGCGTGTATTCGTACACCTTCACTCCGGCCTCAAGCAGCGAACGGTAATGCGTCTTCGCAAGAGAGTATGCCATCTTCTTGTCAGGTATGCCCGGGAGTATGAGCTTCACATCGACCCCCCTCTGGGCGGCGAAGCGGAGCGCAGTCTCGAGCTCGCCGTCGAGTATGAGATAAGGCGACATGATGTGCACATAGTCGGTCGCGCGGTAGAGTATGTCGATATATACCGCCTCTCCCACCTTGTAGCCGTCAAGCGGGTTGTCGCAGTACGGCATCACATAGCCCTTCGCATCCGGAACTTCTTCAGTCGGAAGCGACAGCCATTTTTCGTAGTCGCCTTCTTCTTTTCTGATGTTCCACATTTGAAGGAACATCAGGGCAAAGCTCCTCGCCGCAGGTCCCTTGACCATCACGGCCGTATCCTTCCAGTGACCGAATCTCTCGATGCGGTTGATGTATTCGTCCGCGAGATTGACTCCTCCGTTGAAGGCGACCTTGCCGTCGATGACGAGTATCTTGCGGTGATCGCGGTAGTTGTAGTGAGAAGACACCAGCGGCAGTATAGGCGAGAAC
>JAFRFA010000208.1:0-3219 GCA_017434585.1 Mogibacterium sp.
AATGGATGTGAAGGGCATGGGGCAGACCATGCTCTCGCTCATCAGGGGCATACTTGCGGACGACAGCGAAAAGCTCATACGGGGCATCATACTCAACAGGATCTCGCCGTCATATCTTGGGACGATAAAGCCCATGCTCGACGAAGTGCTCGGCGGCATATCCGATGACAGAGGCGTGGGAGTAAGACTACTCGGCGGCATCCCCGACTCAAAGGGCATACACCTTGAGAGCCGGCACCTCGGACTCAATATGCCGGGAGAGATAGACGATCTGAAAGAGCAGGTGAAAGCTGCGGCTGATCTCATCGAAGAGCATCTGGACATGGATGCCGTGCTTGAGATAATGGATCAGGCAGATGAGATCGAGAAACCAGAAACAGGTCAGACAGAGAAACGGCCTGCAGCATCCCGCTTACGTGAACAAAGCCTTATACTGGCGGCTGCCCGCGATGAGTCGTTCTGCTTCTACTACGAAGAGAACCTGCGCGCGCTTGAAGACGCAGGTATAAGGATAAAGTGCTTTTCGCCTCTGCACGACAGCAAAGTGCCCGGAGAAGCGGACGGACTTCTCTTCGGCGGGGGCTACCCCGAGCTGTATGCGTCAGAGCTCAGCGCCAACACCGCGATGCTTGCTTCCGTAAGGGAGGCGATCGACAGCGGCATGCCGAGTCTTGCCGAGTGCGGAGGATTCATGTACCTGCTTGATTCGCTCGAAGACATGCAGGGCAGACAGCACAAAATGGCAGGCGCGCTCGCAGGAAGCTCTCATTACACGGGAAAGCTGGGCCGCTTCGGATATGTGACGCTCAGAGAGAAAAAACACCTCTGTGCGGCGGACACGCTCATCACCGGACTGGAAGTAAGGGGACACGAGTTCCATTACTTCGATTCGGACAACAACGGGAGCAACGCCGTTGCCGAAAAGCCCGGCAGCGGCAGGACATGGGAATGCATGCACGCTGACCGGGATCATTTATGGGGGTATCCGCATCTCTGGTACCCTTCGTGTCCGGAACTGATCAGAAGATTCGCGGCGGCAATGGGGGAATACAGAAAGAAGAAACATGATGGATAATTCAGACAGGTTCTTTGCGAATACGGAATGCAGGTTCTATCCATGCCATAAGGGCGTTGATGAGATCAACTGCCTCTTCTGCTACTGCCCGCTCTATCACATCGAAGACTGTCCGGGAGATCCCGCATTCATAGAAAAGGACGGCAGAAGGATCAAGGCATGCACGGACTGTACCTTCCCTCACAGGGCGGAGAACTACGATACTGTGATAGAGACGCTCAGAAGAGACAGGCGATAGGACACAGGATGATCGACGCAGCCAGACATGAAGAACTGAACAGACTTGTCGAAGAGGTGCTCGACATCTCGAGGAACCGCCTTCTGGTGAACCTGCGTTACATGGATACGGCGCTGAGCTTCCACGGGAGAGAGATTTGTCATGGAAGCTTCGGGACTGACGGCAGGGTGCTGTACTATGACCCTGCCTTTGTGCTCAGGACATATGCTGCTTCAAAAGAGAAACTGGCAGCCGTCTATCTGCACTCTGTGCTGCACTGCATATTCTGCCATCCGTTTGCCGGAGCGGATATCGACATGAGATCATGGGACCTGGCCTGCGACATCGCGGCGGAGTCCGTGATCAGCGAGCTCGGTCTGCCGTGCGCGAAGACGGACGATGAGGGCGAAAAGAGCGGCATGCTCCGCAGGATACGCAGAGAGACAGGGTTCCTGACAGCCGAAAAGATTTACAGCGCGCTGCGCAAAGGAGAGCTCAGCGAGGCAAAGACGGATGAGGGACTGAAGCGGCTGGAGGAGCTCTTCATGGCTGATGACCACTCATACTGGTACAAAGACACCGCGCAGCCTCCGGCTTCGCAGGCGGTGCTGACTGATGAGGCAAAACTCAGTCAGGATGATCTGAGCCTGCATGACGACTGGAAGAAGATCGCTCAGCAGATCGAGATGGAGATAGAGACCTTCGCGAAGGTGAAAGGGAGATTCGCTTCATCGCTGGTCCAGAACCTCAGGTCCGTGAACCGCGAGAGATATGACTATTCGGACTTTCTCAGAAAGTTTGCTTCGGTGAACGAGAGCATGAAGGTCTCGGACGATGAGTTCGACTACATATATTACAACTACGGGCTCACTCATTATAAAAAGATGCCGCTCATCGAGCCTCTCGAGTACCGCGAGGACAGCAGGATAAGGGACTTCGTGATCGCGATAGACACATCGGGATCCGTGGCAGGTGATGAAGTGCAGTCTTTTCTTCAGAAGACTTACAGTATACTGCAGAACCGCGAGTCTTTCTGGAGCAGGATCAACGTCCACATCGTGCAGTGCGATGCTCAGATACAGTCAGACGACGTCATCACATCAGAGGCTGATCTGGAAAGATATATCGATACCATGGAGATAAGGGGCCTCGGAGGCACGGACTTCAGACCCGTGTTCGACTATGTGGACCGCCTGATATCCGAAGGGGAGTTCAGCAATCTAAGGGGACTCATATACTTCACCGACGGACTGGGAGTGTATCCGGCATCGAAGCCGGCGTACAGGACGGCATTCGTATTCATCGAGAGCGGATACAACGTGCCTGAAGTGCCGGTGTGGGCGATGAAAGTGGTGCTCCGCCCGGATGAACTGTGATAACATGGAAACGCAAAGCTTCGGCCGGCTGAAGGGAAAAGCGATATGAACATAAGAAAAGCGAAAGAACAGATACGAAATGCCGTCACGGCATATCTTACCAAGGATGAGCTCGGCAACTACGTCATACCTGTCGAAAAGCAGAGACCGGTGCTCCTGATCGGTCCGCCGGGAATAGGAAAGACCGCCATCATGGAGCAGCTCGCGTCGGAACTCGGCATAGGTCTCATCTCCTATTCGATGACCCACCATACGCGCCAGAGCGCCATCGGACTGCCTTTCATAAGCCACAGGGTATACGGCGGGACGGAGTGCGATGTCACGGAATACACCATGAGCGAGATCATCGCTTCGGTATATGATCTGATGGAGACCACGGGAGTCAGGCAGGGCATACTCTTCCTCGACGAGATCAACTGCGTCTCGGAGACTCTTTCACCGCTCATGATGCAGTTCCTGCAGTACAAGGTCTTCGGAGGACACAGGCTGCCGGAGGGCTGGATAGTCGTCACGGCGGGCAATCCTCCTGAGTACAACGATTCTGCGAGAGA
>JAFRFA010000209.1:0-11088 GCA_017434585.1 Mogibacterium sp.
GGCGGCGGAGGCGGCTCCGGCGGAGGTTCCTGGTAGAACATTGTTTTAAAGTAGATTTAATGTAAATGCGCTTTAATCCATGTCGGAAAGAAGCGCATTTTTGTGCTTTGGATATGCGGATGATATAATATCCGGCAGTAAAGTACCCGGTAAGAAGGTGAAAAAATGAGGATACTACTCGCAGAAGATGAAAAAGCGCTGGCAAAGGCGCTGGTAAAGATCTTTGAAAGCAATAACTACTCCATCGACGCGGTCCACGACGGACAGGACGCCCTGGACTATCTCGAGGCAGGCAACTACGACGCGGCAGTATTAGACATCATGATGCCGAAAGTCGACGGCATAACAGTGCTGAAGAAGCTCCGCGAGAGCGGATCGGATCTGCCGGTCCTGATGCTGACCGCCAAGTCCGAGATAGATGACAAGGTGCTCGGCCTGGACAGCGGAGCAAACTACTACCTGACGAAGCCTTTCGATTCGAAGGAGCTCCTCGCGGCAGTAAGGGCGATCACGAGGTCCGGCAATGAGGTCGACACTAAAATGAGCTTCGGCAATATCACTCTAGACAGGGCGAGCTTTGAGCTTTCAGGCCCTGCCGGAGATGTCAAACTGGCCAACAAGGAGTTCCAGATGATGGAGCTTCTGATGGCAAAGCCTGGCAACATAATATCGGTGGATACTTTCATGGATCACATCTGGGGCTACGACAGCGATACAGAGAGCAATGTCGTCTGGGTATATGTATCTTATCTCAGAAAGAAGCTCACTGCGATAGGCTCGGATGTAAAGATAAAGGCTTCGCGCAACGCGGGATATTCTCTTGTAACGGAATAGCGGCCAGAGGGTCAGACCCTCTGGCCAAATAGAGCCGCAGGCTCGTCGCAGACATCCTTCCCTCGCTGTCACGCTCGGTGCAGGATATCTGCTGCGCGCGGCAGCAGCAAAATGGCCGCGGGGTCTGACCCCCTGGCCGGGTAGCAAAGAATGATAAAGAAGTTAAAAACCAGATTCATAATACTCGCGATGGTGTCTCTGACCATCCTGCTCGCGGCAATTGTCGCAGGGATGAACATCATCAACTACAACAAGGTCGTCAGCGATGCCGACGACCGTCTTACTGTGCTCGAGGGCTACAGTGGCAGGCTTCTTGAAAGAGAGAACAGTGATGTCGGAGACGGTCAATTCATGCACGACGGAAATGAAGAAAGCGGCGAACAGAATGATCCTTTCGAAAACAGAGAGGACTTTCTTGGCCCTAAAGGTCCCGGAGGACCGTCGATGACAAGGGATGAAGCCGAAGAGGCCAGGTTCTTCAGTGTCTTTGTGGATTCCGGGGGGAATGTCACACGCACCAATACAGAAAGGATATCCGCCGTGGACTCGGAAGAAGCCGCAGAGTTCGCCAAAGAGGCGCTCGCGTCCGGAGAAGACAGGGGGTTCGTGGAAGAACTCAGGTATTCGGTGAGCGAAAAGGACGGGGTGACGATCGTCACATTCCTCGACTGCGGCAGGGTGCTCGAGTCGTTCAGAGATTTCCTCAGGGCCAGCGTGCTCATGTCTCTCATAGGACTGCTCGTCGTGTTTGCGGTCATCTGCTACTTTGCGGGACGGATAGTGAAGCCGGTGGCTGAAAGCTACGAGAAGCAGAAGCGCTTCATCACTGATGCCGGCCACGAGATAAAGACCCCTCTTGCCATCATAAAAGCGAATCTTGATCTTCTGGACATGCAGATGGACGACATCGAGGGCGCGCATGGCAGGAGTGCTGAGACGGAGGACCTGAGAGACGGCCTTGCCGAGATAGGGGGTCAGGTGAACAGGCTTGCCGGTCTGACCAACGACCTGGTATACCTCTCGCGCATGGAGGAGGCAGAAAGCAGCCTCATCATGACCGATGTGCCGCTCAGCGATATAGCCGGCGAAAGCGTATCGGCTTTCGATA
Organism: Mogibacterium sp.; assembly: GCA_017434585.1. GTDB lineage: Bacteria > Bacillota > Clostridia > Peptostreptococcales > Anaerovoracaceae > Crickella. The sequence goes on from JAFRFA010000209.1 coordinate 1,943, forward strand.
ATCTCGCAAAAGAGAACGGCAGATCCATTGCCGCGGACATAGAAGAAGGGATCACAGTCAGGGGCAGCACGAAAGAGCTTGAAAAGCTCATGTCCATTATCCTCGAAAACGCTGTCAAGTACTCGGAGGGCGGTGCGCCGATAGAAGTCACTGTAAAAAAAGAGGGGAAGAACGCTGTCGCAGAGGTCAGGAATACCGTTGCGGATGAACTGACCAACGAAAAGCTCTCTCATGTATTCGAGAGATTCTACCGCACGGATGCTTCGCGCAATTCGGAGACCGGCGGTCACGGCATAGGACTTTCGATGGCGCAGGCGATAGTCAGTGCGCACGGAGGAAAGATCAGCGCGCGCACCACGGACGGACATGATTTCATAGTCGCAGCGGTACTGCCGCTGGCGTAAAGAAACGCCCGGTGCAGGATATAAGCTGTGCGGCATCAATATAATACGGCCAGGGGGGTTGACCCCCTGGCCGTTTGTGGGTATGACGGGCTACAAGTTAGCCCCTACTCGATTCACTGTTACTCGGCTTCGGCCGGTACTGCTGTCACCTCATCAGCAGGCGCTGCGGTAACTTCAGCCGCATCCTCGCCGTTCAGCCTTCTGTAGAGAGCCGCGTTGGTGTTGTAGAAGTACGGATTTGTCCAGAATACTCCGACAAGACCGAGAGTCAGGATCGACAGAGCGAACCATCCGATGAACGAGAGATCGAGCTTGAATGCCTCCATTTTCTGTCCGTCCATCATTTCCCTTGACTTGTTGATGACTTCTCTGGCGGAGAGCTCAGGATAATCCTGTACGATGAAAGGCACCATCCTGTATGAGTAGCTCTTTATGATGCCCGGGATGATGAAAAGCATCGTCCACAGTGCGAGGAAAACGCTGTAAAGCAGCATGGTGCAGAATTTGTGACCGTAGTCGGTGAATCCCACTTTGATAATATTCACTTCAGTATTGTGTGTCTTTACATTGTCCTTGAAGAACGCGTAGCATCCGATCTGCAGCGGATTGAATACCAGTATGTCAAGGACCACGGAGATGATGATGATCAGGACCAAGCCTCCGGCGATGATACCGACCTGGGTAGGTGAGAGACTGGATACTGCGATCTGTGCGCCGGATGTATCACTCTCTGATCCGCTGGACCTGCCGGATATTACTGTTCCTGTCGTGAGGAGACCCAGCAGGAATGCCACCAGTACATTCCTCCAGTAGTTTGCCTTAAAGGCCTCCTTGCCTTTTTCTTTCAATTCCTGTCTTGTCCACATAGTGTGTCCTCCTTGTAAATAAACTAATACGGCCTCAGACCGTAATTTTTTTACAGTATGACATTATAACTCTTCCCGGAGCATATTCTACAATAATTAAGAAATATTACGAGTTTTCCGGATCTTCCATTTCATTCACAATAAAATGTCTCCGCTTTAGTTTCGTTTAAGGCGGGGACGTTATTTTTATCCTGTAAACAGGAACATGGCTGCGGCAAGGCGGCCGGACAGATACAGATAATAAAGGAAAACGGAGGTACTGAAAATGAACGAATTACTCACCAGCATATATGACAGCCAGACAGCAGCATCGATAAGCTTCGCGCAGTTTGCGGCATCGTTCGCCGTATCGATCGCGCTCGGCCTCATGATAGCAGCGGCCTACATGTACGGAACGCGCTACACAAAGAGCATCGTGGCGACACTGGCCATGCTGCCTGCGATCATATGCGTCATCATAATGATGGTTAACGGCAGCGTCGGAACGGGTATCGCCGTTGCGGGAGCGTTCAGCCTGGTAAGGTTCAGATCGGTGCCGGGCACCGCGAAAGAGATATGCGCTATCTTCCTGGCGATGGGCACAGGCCTTATCACGGGCATGGGATACCTCGGACTCGCGGCAGTTTTCTCGGCGGTGCTCTCGCTGGCGATAATCGTGTTCAACCGGGTCGACCTCGGATCGAAGAAAAACGCCGACAGGTACAAGAGCTTCAGGATCATGATCCCTGAAGACCTCGATTACTCGGGGATGTTCGACGATCTCTTCGCAGAATACACTTCATCCTGCGAGCTCGTGAACGTAAAGACGACAAACATGGGCAGCATGTTCAGACTCACATATGACGTGGTGCTGAAGGATCCTTCGAAAGAGAAGGACCTCATAGACAGGATCCGCTGCAGAAACGGAAATCTCGAGATCAATGTTTCGCGTCAGGCAGCAGTGCCGACCGAACTGTAAAAGCGGAAAAATCCCCGGAAGGAGGAAATATAAAAATGGACAGCAATAATAAAGAAATGAAAGCATACGAAAAGACAGCCGCAAACAGCGACAGCAGCTTCGTAACAAAATCGCTCATATCGATGATAGCGCTGATACTGGCGCTGGTGCTGACGCTCACATCATGCGGAGGAGCAGGCGGCACGGGCGATACAGGGCTGACACAGACCTCGACAACAAAGGAATACAACGCCGCAAGCAAGTCGGAGATGTTCACGGAGAGGGATCTTTCGGCAGACTACGACGAAAGCAGCGCGGTGAAGGTCACGCTCAGCGGCACTTCAGCCAAGGCGTCCTCGTCGAACGGGATAAGCGTGAGCGGAAGCACGGTGACGATCACTTCGGAGGGAACATATATATTCAGCGGTGAACTCACAGACGGCCAGATCATCGTCGAGGCGGACGATGCCGCAAAGGTGCAGATAGTGCTCGACGGAGCGTCGATAACGAGCAAGACATCGGCAGCCATATACGTGAAGTCGGCCGACAAGGTCTTCGTGACAACGGCAAAAGGCACAGAGAACAGTCTGGCGAACGGCGGCAGCTTCACTGCTGACGGCGACACCAATATAGACGGCGCGGTATTCGCCAAGGACGATATCACATTCAACGGAAGCGGCAGTCTGACGGTGACATCGCCGGCCGGCCACGGTATAGTCGGCAAGGACGATGTCAAGCTGGCAGGAGGAACTATCACCATCGACGCTGCCGAGCACGGCGTCCAGGCAAACGACAGCGTGAGAGTAGCGGAAGCTTCGATAACGATCAACGCGGACAACAAGGACGGAGTACACGTCTCAGACGATGCGGATGCAGAGGAAGGCACGACTTCGGACAGTTTCTTCTACATGGCAGACGGCAGTCTGGTCATCAACGCCGGAGATGACGGCATCCATGCCGACGCTGAAGCGAACATCGAAGGCGGGACCATCGACGTGAGCAAATCATACGAGGGCATAGAAGCTCTCACAGTAAACGTATCGGACGGAGACATCAAGGTAGCTGCGACAGATGACGGCATCAATGCAGCCGGCGGAAGCACTCAGGGAACAAGCACATTCGGAAGCGATGACTGGGGCGGCGGCAAAGGCGGCATGATGGGCGGCGACGGCGGCAGCGACGGCCAGATCAATATAAGCGGAGGCAATATATATATCCAGGCATCCGGAGACGGCGTCGACTCCAACGGATCCGTGACAGTCAGCGGAGGCTATACGGTGGTCTGCGGACCGAGCCAGGGAGACACATCAGTGCTCGACTACAACGGCACAGCATCGATCACTGGAGGCACGTTCATCGGAACAGGCGGAGCCGGCATGGCAGCTAACTTCTCGACAGCTGAGCAGGGCCTCATAGCAGTAACTGTGGGCAGCCAGACGGCAGGCAGCACGGTCACACTGAAGGACGCTGACGGCAAGACTTTAGCCGAGGTCACACCTGAACTCGATTATGCGGTGGTCTATGTCAGCACGGACAGCATGACGCAGGGCGGCACATATACCCTGACAGCAGGAAGCTACAGCGAAGAGATCACGCTGAGCGATAACATCTACAGCAGCATCTCAGGCGGAATGCAGGGCGGCGGCATGATGAACGGCGGCAAAGGCGGCATGATGAACGGCGGTCCTCAGGGAGAGATGTAGGGCGTCATTATTCGAAAAAGGGAAGAAAGGAGAACGGTCATGAAAAGCAGATACATAGCGCTCATCCCGGCATACGAGCCGGGAGAGAAGCTCATAAGTCTCGTGCATGATCTCAGGGACAGAGGATTCGATATCGTCGTCGTCGATGACGGCAGCGGTATGGACTACAGAGATACATTCGAAAAAGTTTCGCATGACGCCGTCGTGCTCACCCATCCTGAGAACCGCGGGAAGGGCGCGGCTCTCAGGAACGGACTGAGCTACATACTGAACTACATGGCCTACGACGAAGTCGCCAGAACGCCTTCAGGCGTAAAGGAGCTGAGCGGCAGGGACGCAGTCGTAGTAACGGTAGACGCCGACGGTCAGCATCTGCCGGACGATGTCCTCAGGGTGGCCCGCATAGCCGGGAACAGGCGCGATGCCCTGGTGCTCGGATCGAGGGCCCTCGAAGAGGACGTTCCGGCAAGGAGCAGGTTCGGAAACACAGTCACAAGACACGTATACAGCGCGGTGACGGGAGTCAGGGTCCACGATACCCAGACCGGCCTCAGGGCTTTCAGCCGCGACCTCATACCGGCGCTTCTGGAGATAGAGGGAGACCGCTACGAGTATGAGATCAACATGCTCCTGACTCTCGCGACGGAGGGCTACACCATCATCGAGGAGAGGATAGAGACCGTATACGAGGACAACAACAGCGGTTCGCACTTCAGGACGGTGCGGGACTCGTTCAGAGTATATAAGGAGATCCTGAAATTCTCTGCCTCCTCGCTTGCGAGCTTTGCCATAGATTACTGCATGTATGCGGTGCTGCTCACCCTCACGGGCACGCTGGGCATGACGCACGGTCTGGTCATCTCGAATATCGGGGCAAGGCTCGTGAGCGGGACGGCGAACTTCACGATGAACAGAAAGCTTGTCTTCAAAAGCAGGACGGGTTTCGCGAAGTCGGCCGCGCAGTATATCGCGCTGGCAGCTCTCATACTCGCAGGCAATACCCTGGTCCTGAGCCTGCTGGCCGGAACATTCGGCATCAACAGCATGATCGCAAAGCTGATAACGGAGATACTGTTCTTCGTCATCAGCTGGACGGTCCAGAAATACGTTATCTTCTTCAGCAATGACGGCGCAGAAGAGGCTGCCTTTACAGGAGAGGAGGAGACGGCATGATCAGGAAGCACAAGATCCTTCTGGCATACCTGCTGGTTCTGGCGGTATTCACGACATATGTCGCACTGGATACCTTCGTGATCACAAGGGTATACAGCGGAGAAGGGATCCAGACATCGGATCAGAACGAGCGTACCGGGGCAGGAAGCAGCGGCAGCGGATCGGAAGGAGAGGCTCTGGTGCCCGTTATCACTTCAAACAGTTATACGGACAGCAACATCTCCGTCGAGATCAGCGGATACAGCGTAGAGGACACCGAAGTATATGCGGCCGAAGTGAGCCTCGCATCGCCTGAATATCTTAAGACGGCGCTGGCACAGGGGCTTTACGGCAAGAACGTGACGGAGGAGACTTCACAGATCGCCGAAGACAACGACGCGATACTGGCGGTAAACGGCGATTATTACGGGACACGCGAAAAGGGATATGTCATCAGGAACGGTCAGCTCTACAGAGACACGGCGGTCTCCGGACAGGAGGACCTGGTGATCTATGAGGACGGATCGTTCGGCATCATCAGCGAAGACGAGGTCACGGCAGATGAGCTTCTGGCTGACGGAGCGGTCAACACGCTGTCCTTCGGACCGGTGCTCGTCGAAAACGGTAAGGTTGCAGTCGGGACGGATGAAGAGGTCGCCAAAGCGATGGGCAGCAACCCGAGGACTGCGATCGGCATAAAGGCTGACGGAACGTATCTCTTCGTGGTCGCGGACGGCAGGACAGACGAGAGCGAAGGGCTTTCGCTGTACGAACTCGCGGACTTCATGAAGGAACTCGGTACCGTTACAGCATACAACCTCGACGGAGGCGGATCGTCGACCATGGTCTTCAACGGCGTAGTCATAAACAACCCGACAGGAGGCCGCGCCGGACACGGAGAAGGGACTGAAAGGAGTGTGAGCGACATTGTATACATCGGTTACTGACAGACAAAGGCGCAGAGGCCTCAGGTACCTCGCGGCAGCCATACTGGTCGCCGCTGCGGGCGGGGTGTACGAATACTTCAGCCACGGAGTGATGTCGAACTACATGATCTTCGCTTTCATGGTGCCTCTGCTTGCGGGGGCGGTCCCGAACCTTCTGGCATCGTTTGCGGGCGATAAAAAAAGAGCGGACAGCGGAAGTTCTGCTGCTGCAGGACTGCAGCTCGCTGCTGCCGCAACGCTGACCGCGGGAAGCCTGGTGAACGGTGCGCTCGAGATATACGGGACGACCAACAGGCTGATGATATTCTATCCTGTTGCCGGCCTCGCACTTCTGACGGCGGCTCTTGCAGCATATGTCCTCCGGGACCGGAGACTCAGCGCAAAGCCTTCAGAACAAGGGCGGATATGATGCCCACGAGTATGCCGGCGGCTATGCCGCTGAACATGAGAACAGGAAAATAGAAGAATATGCGCAGGTCCTCTATCAGGGCGGCAGCCATGAGCAGCTGTCCCAGATTGTGAAGGACTCCTGCGGCCATACTGACACCGGTCACTGAAAAGAGGCCGGTTTTTTTGAGTATGATCATGCCTATAAGGCTGAGCGAAGCTCCGGCCAGCGAATACAGCATGCCGAAAAGACCGTTGAATAAAAGTCCCGCGATCACTATCCTGATGACGCTGACCGCGACGGCGTCCTTCGGTCCGAACTTGTACAGCGCGATCACCGTGACAACGTTGGCGATACCGAGTTTGATGCCTGGTATGCCCGGGTTGTATGGTATAATTGCTTCGATATATGAAAAGATGAGCGCCAGGGAGGCCATGAGGCCGACCCTCGCGACGAACGAAGCGGACTGGCTACGAGGTGACTGTGTCATATCCGCCACCTCCTTCGATGGTCACTACCAGGCGGTTGGGAAGGCATACTATGCTCTCGCCTGCCTTCGAGATGCTCACGTGCTCTGTGCAGACCTGGTTCCTGCACGAGGCGGCGGTGACCGAGACTTTGCCTCCGCTTATGCGCACGATGTTGAAATATCTGTACCGGGTGCATTCGTCACCGGCATCTGCAGGGGCTGCTTTCGGATCTCTGTAGCTGACGCCGGACGGAGCGGGCACGATTATCTCGGTGTCCTTTGAAAGGGGATATTCAGCGAAGAGCTCTCCGCCTGACTCGATGACGACCTTGGCGCCGGACCCTGCGTCCGCGCGGGACACAGCAAGAAAAGCCGAGGCTGCAAGACCGGCGGCTACCAGTACGATAAAGAGTATTATATCTGCTTTTCTGATGTACTCTTTCATAGGCTACATTATAACATACTGACAGGGACGGAGATATCATGCACAGATCAGAGGAAGGTGCGGTGCGTCACAGGATCTTCAATAAACAAAACCTAATAAGAAGCGCCGGGACTGTTGTGCTTGCCCTGTCGATGTCTCTCTGCCTGACTGCGTGCGGCACATCTTCGCCTGAGCCGGTATCGAAGGACGGCTACTATCTGGACACAATATGTTCGGTGTCGGTCTACAGGATGAAGGATGATGACGGCGCCGTGCAGGCCGCTTCAGGGATGGAGGATCGAGCGAACGAGGCCATAGAAGCGGCTTTTGCCGAATGCAAAGAGCTCGAGGACCTTCTCAGCAGGACCCGCGCGGATTCAGACGTAAGCAGGATAAACGCTGCGAATGGCGAATGGACTGAGGTCAGCGCTCAGACCGCCGAAGTGATAAAAAAAGGCATTGAGTATTCGGAGCTGTCCGGAGGAGACTTCGATATCACGATCGGGGGACTGACGGAGCAGTGGAACTTCCATGCGGCCGAAGGGGAGGCTAAGCTTCCTGATGAAAAAGCTCTCGCCGAAGCGGCGAAGCATGTGGATTACAGAAAGATAGAAACAGACGGCAACAGGGTCAGGCTGACGGATCCCGAAAGCAGGCTCGACCTGGGAGGCATAGCCAAGGGCTACATCGGAGACAAAATGACGGAGGTCCTCGAAAAAAAGGGCGTCGTCTCGGCGACAGTAAACCTCGGAGGCAATGTCATCTGCATCGGGAGCAAGACGGACGATGAAGACTTCGTTATAGGAGTAGAGACGCCGTTCTCCGACCGCACGGAGATAATAGGAAAGATAAAGGCGAGGGACAAGACCCTCGTAACTTCCGGGGTGTATGAGAGAAAGATCGAGGTGGATGGAAAGACCTATCACCATATACTGGACACGAAGACCGGCTGGCCGGTAAAGACGGATCTTGACGCGGTCACGCTGATCGCAGACAAGGGCCGCTCTGCGGACATAGACGCCCTGAGCACCACCTGTCTCATAAAGGGCTCAAAAGAGGGAAAGAAGTTCATCGAGGGCTTCGACGGCATCGAAGCTGTGTTCGTGCTTTCCGACGGCAGCATACTCACGACGGACGGAGCCGGATTCGAAAAGGAGTAAGAGACAGAATACCGGAAAACAAAAGGAAAGAAAAATGATCAAAGTACTTGTAACGAACGACGACGGAATAGACGCAGCCGGACTGACCGCGCTGGTAGAGAAGCTTGCCGACCACGCTGAAGTATATGTTGCGGCACCGGCAGACCAGCAGAGCGCCAAGAGCCAGAGCATAACCTTCCTGCGCGAAGTGCATGCCGAAGAAAGAGAAGTCAAAGGCGCTGTCAGGGCGTGGTCTGTGGACGGAACGCCGGCGGACTGCGTCAAGTGGGCTGTAGGCAGACTCGGAAAGGAGGGCATCGAACCGGACTTTCTTTTCAGCGGAATAAACCTGGGGATGAATCTCGGACTTGCCGCATATTACTCAGGAACGATCGGAGCTGCAAGGGAAGGCGCACTGAACGGGATACGCTCCATCGCTCTTTCCGTCGGTCACTACAATATAAATCACGAGACGCTGAGCTTCGACTACGTGCTCGGTCAGCTACCGCGCTTCATGGAGATGGCTCTCAAGCTGAGCCCTTCGACAGTGATAAGCGTCAATGCGCCTGATGCCCCTTCATGGGAGATAAAGGGGCTCCGCATAGTACCGGCTGCGCCGTTCGGCTATGCCGAAAAATACATGTTCACAGAGACTGAGAGCGCGGGCTTTCAGCTGAAGACCGAGAAGACCGGAAGGGATGACCGGATGCGTTACGA